>JAISEW010000022.1 GCA_031263945.1 Gracilibacteraceae bacterium
TTCATCAAAATCCGGCATATCAGATCCTTCCCGCAGTCCCTTACTTGCTGTGCCCTTGCCATAGTATCATAAAAAACGCCGCGCCGCCACCCTCGTCAAAATCAAAACCCGACAGGGTATCGCTCCACTGCCGGGTTTTAGTTCTTTGCCGCCTGTAGGCCCGAGGATCAGGCGGTTTCCTGGTCACGGGACGCAGGGCGCCCCAACTGAGGCGCTGTTTGTTGTCCCGCTCCCGCTGCTGTTTTTTGGACAGCTTTTCATAAGGGATGAATTTTTCCATGGCTAACCTTCCTTTATTTTGATATAAACTCCGCTCTGCACTTTTTTGGTTACGAGATAATCCAATGATTGCACAAACATCGACAGCTTGGAAAAGTTGAAATTCCGCACGTCGAAATCCGGGTAACGCTTGACCAGCTTGTTGCCCAGCTCGCCGATATTGAGCCAGCCGTTGTCATCCGAGTTTTCCGCCACGATGGAGAGGATGGCCGCTTTGATGGTGCGCTTATTGGCCGCCGATTTGCTGGCCGCCGACTTTGCCGACCCAGAGTTAGCGTCGGCTTTATCTGAGTCCGCCCTGCCGCGCGCGCCTTTCCCTTCGGCCTGTTTTTCCTCAATATCCGTTTTTGCGGAGTCCTGTTTTTCGCCAAGGCCCGACTTAGCGGATTCTGTCGCCAAAATATCCAAATATTTGAAACGGTTGCAGGCGGAGATAAAAGACTTGGGCGTCTTGCTTTCCCCCATGCCGATGACGACCATACCGCCCTCGCGCAACCGCGCGGCCAGCCGCGTAAAATCGCTGTCCGAGGAAACGATGCAAAAACCCTCCACGCGGCCGGAATAAAAAATATCCATCGCGTCGATTATCATCGCCGAATCCGTGGCGTTCTTGCCGCTCGTGTAAGCAAACTGCTGGAACGGCAGGATGGAATTGTCCAGCAGCGCCGTTTTCCAGGGATTGAGATTCGGGGTGGTCCAGTCGCCGTAAATGCGTTTGTAAGTCGCCAGCCCCTCATTAGATATTTCGTCTAAAATAAATTTAATGTACCGTTCAGAAATATTATCCGCGTCGATCAATACGGCGAATTTCTTTTCATCGTCCAAAAAAATACCCCTTAATTAATATTATTCAAATACACCGCCTCTCACTATGGTCTGCTCCCGTTCCGGCCCCACCGCGATCAGGGCCGCCGGAGCGCCGGCCAGTTCCTCCAGACGGCGGATATAAGCCCGCGCCGCGGAAGGCAGGCGCTCAAACTCCCGAACGCCGCCCAGTTCTTCATCCCAGCCGCTCATCTCCTCGTACACGGGAGTGATTTGGCTTAAAAGGCGCGTGTTAGAGGGAAAATTCGTCAGCGTCGTTCCGTCGGGCAGCCGGTATCCGACGCAGATTTTCAGCGGCCCGATCCCGGTCAGCACATCAAGTTTCATCAGGGCCAGACGCGAGATACCGCTGATCCGGACCGCGTAGCGGGCCGCCACCGCGTCCAGCCAGCCGCAGCGCCGCGCCCGTCCGGTCGTGGTGCCGTATTCGCCGCCGCGCCGGCGCAGCAGATCGCCTTTTTCCTCGAAGATCTCCGTCGGGAAAGGCCCTTCCCCGACGCGGGTCGTATAAGCTTTCAGCACGCCTATTACCGCGCTGACGCACATAGGTCCCACGCCGGCGCCCGTGCAGGCGCCGCCGGCTACGGGATTGGAGGAAGTGACAAACGGATAGGTGCCGTGATCCAGATCCAGCATGACGCCCTGCGCCCCCTCAAACAGAACGCGCTCGCCGCGGGCCAGTCTCTCGTTGATCAAAAGGGCCGTATCCGTGACATAAGGCGCGAGCCGGGCGCCGTGATCCAGATACTCCGCGCTGATCGCCTCCGGCTCAAGCGGCGGGCAGCCGTAAACTTTAGTCAGCAGGGCGTTTTTCTCCGCCAGATTATCCCGGATCTTCTCCGCCAGAGCGTCCGCTTCCAGAAGATCCTGCACCCGTATTCCGGAACGGCTGATCTTGTCGCGGTAAGCCGGGCCGATCCCCCGGCCGGTAGTGCCTATTTTGCCGGCGCCCCGCGCTTTTTCTTCCAATTCGTCCAGCAATCGGTGATAGGGCATGATGACATGGGCGCTCGCGCTGACGCGCAGATTGGCGGTCGAGACGCCACGCCGGGCCAAATCACCGAGTTCCGCCAACAGGACGGCCGGGTCGAGGACGACGCCGCCCGCGATCACGCAGAGTTTTTCCGGATAAAAAATACCCGACGGCGTCAGATGCAGTTTATAAACCTCTGTTCCCAGCACGATCGTGTGTCCGGCGTTATTGCCGCCCTGATAGCGCACGATCACCTGCGACTGCTCCGCCAGAAAATCCGTTATCTTTCCCTTGCCTTCGTCTCCCCATTGCGCCCCGATCAACACTACAGCCGGCATGTTTTTTCCTCCGCCCATCATATATAATGTACGTCACCAAATATAGCAGAAAAAACGCGTATTTTCAATGGATAAAAAAGGAAAATAGCGTCGTTCTGCTTGGCCCTACTTAGCGGCCTGTATATACCGTTTTAGCGCGTCCCGCCAATGAGGCAGACGAGCAAACCCCGCTTGGGTGAGACTTTCCTTGCTCAGGCGGGAATTTCGCGGCCGCGCCGCTCTTGTCGGATATTCGCCGGTCTGCACCGGTTTCACCTTGGCCGGCAATCCCGCTTCTTCCATGATGGCGGCGGCAAATTCATACCAGGAGCAGACGCCTTCGTTGGTGGCGTGATAAACGCCGTATTTTTCGCTCAGGGCCATATCGCAGAGCAGCGGAGCCAGATCCGCCGTATAAGTCGGAGAGCCGACCTGATCCGCGACCACGCCGATTTCTTCCCGCTCGGCTCCGAGACGCAGCATCGTTTTGACAAAATTATTCCCCTGAGCGCCGAAAGCCCAGGAAATGCGCACGGTGAAACATCGGGTCGTCTCCGCCCGCATGGCGGATTCTCCGTCTAATTTCGACTGGCCGTAAACATTGAGCGGCTGCGTCCGATCGCCTATCTCGTAAAACTTTTCGCCCTGGCCGGGAAAAACATAGTCCGTGGAGATATAAAGCATCTTGGCCCCTACCGCCGCGCAGGCGCCGGCCACATAGCGCGTGCCGTCCGTGTTGATCGCCCGGCAAAGCTCCGCGTCGTCCTCCGCCTTGTCCACGGCGGTATAAGCCGCGCAATGCAAAACCGCGTCGGGAGAGTGATCGGCGATATACGCCCTGACAGCGGACTCGCTCGTAATGTCAAAATCGTCAATATCCACGCCCCGGAGCGCCAATCCGCGCCGCGCCAATTCCCGGCACAGATCGCCGCCGAGCTGTCCCTTGGCGCCGGTGACTAAAAATTTCAATGGCTGCCCTCCTCGCAGGTGATTTAGCCGATGAAAAAATTATAGCACAGGCGCGGCGAAGTGTAAACCGCGGCGAAATTTGATAATTACTTGCCTTTTTTGGTTTTTCCGGGTAAAATAAAGGCGGGTTGTTAACGGAGACGCGGCGGGAACGCCGGCGTTTCAAAAAAGAAAGAAAGTGGTGACCTGAATGAATCTCCAGACTCCCAACAGCAACGACGCGACCAGGACCAGAAACCGTTCTCAAAGCGTCGTACCGTGCAGCGGCCTTTGTTCCCGCTGTCTTGACGGCTGCCGCGGCAATTGTGAAATCTTCAAAGCGACGTTTCGCGGCCGTGAACTCATTTATCCGGGTCCTTTCGGCGATGTGACGGCCGGCGGGGATAAGAATTATCCCGTCGATTACTCGCATCTGAACATCCAAGGCTACGCCGTGGGGGCGACCGGCCTGCCGGAAGGGGTGGAAGCGGGACCGGACACGGCGCGTTTTCCTCTGGTTTCGACAGAAACCGCTTACGGCTGGGATAAAAAAGTGAAGATGGCCGCCCCGATCTTCACCGGCGCCCTCGGCTCCACGGACATAGCCCGGAAAAACTGGGAACATTTCGCGGTCGGCGCGGCGATTTCCGGCGTCACCATCGTCTGCGGCGAAAACGTCTGCGGCATCGACCCGAAGCTGGAGCTTAACGGCAATAAAAAAGTCGTCAAAGCCCCGGATATGGACGACCGTATAGAAAAATACCGGCGCTATCACGGCGGCTACGGCGAGATCCTGATCCAAATGAACGTCGAAGACACTAATCTGGGCGTCGCGGAGTATATCATCGACCGGCATAAGATCGAAACTATCGAGTTGAAGTGGGGACAGGGCGCCAAATGTATCGGCGGGGAAATAAAGGTCTCCTCGCTGGAACGCGCGCTGGAGCTTCAGCGCCGCGGCTACATCGTCACGCCTGATCCTTCCGATCCGATCACCCAGGCTTCTTTCAAAGCGGGGGCTATTCAGGAATTTGAGCGGCACAGCCGGCTGGGTTTTGTGACGGAAGAAAGCTTCATGCGCGAAGTGGAACGTTTGCGCGCCCTCGGCTTCAAGCGCGTCACCCTGAAGACCGGCGCCTACAGTTTGCGCGAACTGGCGATGGCGCTGAAATTTTCTTCCAAAGCCCGCATCGACCTCCTGACGATCGACGGCGCTCCGGGCGGCACGGGTATGAGCCCCTGGCGCATGATGGAGGAATGGGGCGTCCCTTCTCTCTATTTGCACAGCGCGGCTTACGAATACGCGTCTATCTTGGCGGCGCAGGGCGAGCGTGTGCCGGATCTGGCTTTTGCCGGCGGCTTCAGCTCCGAGGACGGCGTTTTCAAGGCGCTGGCGCTCGGCGCTCCTTACGTCAAGGCCGTCTGCATGGGCCGAGCCCTGATGATCCCGGGCATGGTCGGCAAAAACATTGAGCAGTGGCTGAAAGACAACGATCTGCCCAAGACGGTCTCCGATTTCGGCCGGACGCCGGAGGAAATTTTTGTCAATTATGAAAAGGTGAAAGACATCGTCGGCTCGCAGGAAATCAAGAACATCCCGCTCGGCGCCATCGGCATCTACAGCTATGCCGATAAGATCAAAGTCGGTTTGCAGCAATTGATGGCCGGCGCGCGTAAATTCAATCTCGCGGCGCTGACGCGGCGGGAACTGATGTCTTTGACGGAAGAATGCGCCAAAGTGACCGGCATCCCCTATCTTTTGGATTGCTACCGGGAAGAGGCGCTGGAGATTTTGCGGGGTTAGGAAAGACGCGGCCTCGCTGAGGGGGAGATTCGGGATATGGGTATGTGGAAAGAATCTTATGCCGTAGGTCATGATCTCATCGACAGTCAGCATAAGGAATTGTTTCGCATGACTGATGAACTGACGGCGGTTTTGCGGCGCCAGGACGCGGACAGCTCGGCGGCTTGCGCGCAGGCGGTGGTTTTTTTGAAGAATTATGTCGTAAAACATTTCGCGGACGAGGAGGCCCTGCAAGCCTCTCTGGGCTACGCCGGCCTGGAAGCGCACCGCTGCCTGCACCGGGATTTTGTGGCCACGGTGCTGGAATACGAGAGGGCTTTGACTGAGAGCAATTTCGATAATAAAATCGCCCAGCGCTTCGCGGGCAAACTGATCGGCTGGCTGATCTATCATGTGGTGGGCGAGGACGGAAAAATAACCGGTATGGTTCGTTCCGCCGCTCCCGCCGATAAATCACGCTCGGCTTCTTATATCGCCTGTTTTACGGACAGCGCCTGCGAAGTCCTGAGCCAGATGCTGAGTATCGCCGTGGAAATAACACCCGAAACGCCGGCGCCGCTCAGCGGAAAAAGCGATATCAGCGTCAGCGTCGGCATTGTCGGTGACCGTCCCGGCAGCGCGGAATTCGTGTTCCCGCTGGTCACAGCCCTGCATATCGTTCAAAGCCTGACCATGATGCCGGCGGTCGATTTCGGCGATATGGCGGATTCCGCCCTGCGCGAAATCGCCAACATCATCAGCGGCAACGCCGCTTCCCGGATCGCGGAAACCGGTTGCGCCTGCGACATCACCCCGCCCAAACTGTACCGGGGCCAGCGCCCCGTCGCCTCCGACGGCAAGGTGGTCAGATGTGATCTAGGCTCGCTGTCCGTCTCCATCGCCGCTCCCTGACGCGCGGAGTCCGTCAAATGGATGACCTGTTTTCACCCGCTTCCTTAATTGTGGCGGAGGGGCGCGGCGACGCGGAAGCTATCCGCCGCGCCCTCGGAGACGTCGAGGTGCTGTGGACGGAAGGCTTCGGAGTGACGGCTGCTAAACTGGCATATATCGCCAAAGCCGCGGCGGAGCGGGGCGTCGTCGTTTGCGCCGATCCGGATCACGCGGGAGAAATGATCCGGGCTAAACTTGACCGCCATATCCCCGGGTTGCGGCATGTCTATCTGCCGCGCCGGGAAGCGCGCGACTGCCGGGGGCGGGATATCGGCTGGGAATACGCGTCGCCGGCGGCGGTGCGGGCCGCTTTCGGCCGCTTGCGCCCCGCGCCGGCGTCTGCCTTGGCCCCGGATAGCCTGAGAGAGGCGGATTTACTGGAATTAGGCCTGACCGGCTGTCCGGCGGCGCGGGAACGCCGCCGGACAGCCGGTCAGGCTTTGGGGATCGGGGAATGTAACGCCAAACGCTTTTTGGCGCGCGCCAACCGTTTTCGCGTCACACGCCAGGAATTGGAAGCTGTTTTATTGTAAATCCGCTAAATATTCTTCATAGGTCTGACCCGCCTCATACAGAGCCGTCGCCAGTTCCGGGCCAAAATACCGCAGATGCCACGGTTCATACATATACCCCGTGATATCCTCCTTGCCGTTCGGGTAACGCACGACAAAACCGTAGTTATGCGCGTTATCACGGATAAAAGCGTATTCCGGCGTCCGGTCAAACGACTGCTCCAGCGCGTAGTTAACAGCGGCGGTGGAGACGTCCATGACCAAACCGGTCTGATGCTCGCTCTCGCCCGGGCGGGCGCTGATACGGTTCGCTTCTTCCTCGCCGCTGAACCGTCCGACATTATAATTAAAAATTGAAACTTGGGTATTATAGGAGCGGTAACCGGAAACGCCGTAAATATTCAGCCCCGCTTCTTTGGCCGTCGCGACGAGTTCGGCCAGAGCAACCGCGGCTTCATGGCGCAGCATCCGTTTTTCCACTCTTTCACTGAAGGAAAAAGGAATATCCACATACTCCAGATCCGCCGGGATATAATCTTCGCTCAGATGGCTGTTTTTATTGACCAAAGCGACGATACTGTCTTGATTTTCCGCGATACCCGCCGCCTCCGGCGATAATATCGGATCGGTCTGCGCTACGACGGCCGGCAGGGGTTCCGCTTCCGCCGGATCTTCCGCCGGCGGCGGCTCTTCCGGCTGGTTTTCCGCCGCTGGCGGGCCGGCGCAGCCGGTCAGAACTAAAATTACAATAAATGCCATTATTGACAAAAAATATATCACGCTTTGATCCCGCCTGTTTTTCACCATGCTCTCCTCCCGACCGCAATATCAGTTTTCCGGTAAAATTTCGATCCAGTAGCCGTCCGGGTCGCTGATAAAATACAATCCCATCTCGGGGTTTTCAAAACAAATACAGCCCATCGCCTCATGCCTGGCGTGCGCCGCTTCGTAGTCGGCCGCGCGCAGACAGAAATGGACTTCGTTTTCACCTAGATCATAAGGCTGCGGATGGTCACGCAGCCAAGTGAGTTCCAAGCGCCAATCCGACATGCCGTCACTGAGAAAAACAATCGTGAAAGCGCCTTTCCCTCCGTGTTTCCGCTCCGTTTCCCTAAGCCCCAGCGCTTCCCGGTAAAACGTCAGCGAACGGTCCAGATCCGTAACATTGATATTATTATGAAAAAACCGAAACCCGTTATTCATCCTGACCTCCATCCGGCGGCGCCAGGCGCGGCACATCCGCTGTCACGCGAAAATTACGCGTCACATGCTCGGTAAACCCCGGCAGCAACTCGCCGTTTTTTGTTATGGTGATCGCTTCCGTCGCGCCGATGGACACAAACTCCCCATACTCATTCGCTTCGATCCGCAGCGACTCCCCTTCCCCTTTGGTTCCGGAAAACACCGGCTCGCCGTCCGCCCGCACGTCAAGCCAGCAGGGCGCGGAATAGGCTACTTCCACCACCAGCCCCTCAATGATCACCGGCTCCGCCGGTTCAGCCGGCTCATCCGATACTTCCGGCGTCACCGGCGGCGCCGCGTCTTCCGGCTGGTTCTGTTCACTCAGGCCAGGCGGATCCGAGATCGGTTTTTGTTCGGCCGGGTTAAAATAAAACGACAATACTATGACTATTATCACCGCGACCGCGGCCGTCGCCAGCAAAGCCGTGCGCCGAAAAGCCGGCCGGGCGCCCTGGAGCCGCCGCGGCGCGGACGGCGCGGGTTCTTCCGGCAAAACCGCGGCCATGGACAAATAAGCGGCGATCACCGCGTCGCCGTCTAAACCCAGGAATTTAGCATATGTGCGCATAAACCCCTTCGTGTAGGCTGCTCCGGGTAATTCCTCAAATCTTTCTTCCTCGATTGCCCGGAGATAAACCGCCCGGATTTTTATACTCTCTTCCACATCCTGATATGATAATCCCATTTCTTCGCGGGCGCCGCGCAGCGTTTCGCCTACTCCCGTCATGACTTTACTCCTTACCCGCCGTTCCGGGCTCCGTATATTTGCTCGAACTGTCCGGCTGTCATCAAAACAGCCCGCGATTTGCTTCCGTCATAACTGCCGATCACCTTTTTTTCCTCCAATAAATCGACCAGCCGCGCCGCCCGTGAATACCCGATCCGCAGTTTGCGCTGCAAGAGGGAAGTAGAAGCGACATTCAACTCGATAAAAATCATCGCCGCTTCCGCAAAAAGCTGATCGCCCGGTTCAGGGCCCTGTTGGGAGCCAGGCTCATCAGTCAGTATCTCGCGGTATTCCGGAACAGCCTGACTTTTCACATGATCCACCAGACGGTTCACTTCCGAGTCAGCGATGAAACAGCCCTGCACACGCACGGGCTTGTGGCGGCCCAGCGGGCGGTAAAGCATATCGCCTTTGCCCAGCAGTTTTTCCGCGCCGCCGGCGTCCAGAATAGTACGCGAGTCCACCTGAGAGGAAACAGCGAACGCGATCCGGGACGGCACATTGGCCTTGATCAGGCCTGTAACCACGTTCACGGAAGGGCGCTGCGTAGCGACAATGAGATGAACACCCGCCGCGCGCCCCATTTGCGCCATCCGGCAAATAGCGTCTTCCACATCCGCCGGCGTTACCATCATCAAGTCCGCCAATTCGTCAATTATAGTCACGATAAAAGGCAGCTCGGACCCAAACGCCGTTTCCCCCTCATCACTCTCCGCCGCGTTTTCCATCGCCGCGCTCGCTTTTTCCCGCTCTTTTGCCCGCGCCGCGTTGTACCCGGCGATGTTTCGCTCGCCGCAGGCGGCAAACAGTTCATAGCGGGATTCCATCTCCCGCACCACCCATTTGAGGGCCGAGGCCGCTTTGTCCGCTTCCACGACCACAGGAGCTACCAAATGAGGAACTCCTTCATAATTAGCCATCTCTACGCGTTTAGGGTCGATCAGCAGGAGTTTGACTTCTTCCGGCCGTGATTTATACAAAATACTGGCGATAATGGCATTGATACAGACCGACTTGCCCGAACCCGGCGCGCCGGCAATGAGCAAATGCGGCATTTGAGTCAGGTCGCCCAACACGTGAGCGCCGGCGATATCTTTACCCAGCACCAGCGTCAATTTGCCGGGTGTTTGCTGAAACGCAGCTCCTTCCAGCATTTCCCTGAAGGAAACGGTACTGGTCTCTTTGTTGGGCACTTCGATCCCCACGACCGCTTTGCCTGGAATGGGCGCTTCAATACGCACCGAAGCCGCGCTCAGGTTCATGGCAATATCGTCGGCTAAACCGGCGATACGGCTTATCTTGACGCCGGCGGCCGGCTGCAGCTCATAACGCGTGATCGCCGGTCCCTGGGTTACGCATACGACTTTTGACTCTATCCCAAAACTCCGGAGAGTTTTTTCCAGCATCGCCACATTTTCCGCCAGATCATCCGAGGCGGATACTGCCGGCGCCGGCGTCCGTTCCAATAAGGATAACGGAGGCAGAGCATATTCCCGCTCCGCCGGCAAAAAATCTTCCCCGCTTCTCTCCGGGGCGCCGGCCGAAGTTTCCGCGGCGGCCGCTTCTTCGGCGCGGACCACTTGATAAAACGGTTTGACCGTCTCGGGGTCCCGCGCCGCCGGGCGTTCTTTCTGCTCGAAAACAGGTTTCTTCTTTGTCTCCGCTTTTTTAGGCTCGGCCGCCCGCCCCGCCGTGACGGCGCGGCGCTGCCTGAGCGCGGTACCGGCTGTTTGCCACTGGCCGCGCAAAACATGGCAAAACGAGCGGGCGGCGCCTACCGCGGCGGCGCGGCCCGCCACAAGCACTCCGACCGCCATGAGAAAAGCGAAGATAAAATAACTGCCGGCCGCCCCGATGGCGCCCACGCTCCCATCGACGAGTACGGCGCCCAGCATGCCGCCGCCCAGACCGCTCCGTCCCAGTTCCATGATCTCCGCCTGCGAACTCCCGGCGGAAGCGTTCAAATGCAGTATGCCTTCCAGGCCGAGCCAAACGAGGAAAAGACCGCTGAGACGCCAAAACATCTCGCCTTTTTTTCCGCCCATCAGCGTAACGCCGGCGACCGCCATGAGGATGTAAAGAGAGGCGCTGCCTAAGCCAAAAGCCTTGCGCAGGCCGCGGGCCAGCGCGTCGCCCAGAACGCCGTTATCCAAAGCAAAAAGAAAAATGAACCCCAGCCCGGCGGCGCCGATGAGCAGGATCCCGGGGATTATTCGTTGTAATACTTGCGTATTGTCGTCAATTTTCAATGACGCACTTTTTTTTCTGCGTCGCGCCACACTCTGCTCAACTCCTGATATCGAAATATTCTTCCTAAAAAAATTATACATGAAAAACAAAACGCACGCAAGAACAATTTTCGCGGTTTTCGCGGTTTGTGGTTTTGATTTTAGGACTGTTGACACGGCGTAAATTCTCCCGTAAATTCTCCGCGAAAAAATAAGAAATTTATTGGTGACAAAAGCGGGCGGGTAGTCTATAATGATGTTGAGGTTCCCTGATACAAAACGAAGAGGAACGGAGGAAGAAACATGGCAAGTATGGCTGAAATAGCCGAAGGCGCGGCGGCGGTGGGCGGAATCGCTTGGGAGGTCGGCGGGTTTGCCGTTGACATCGCCAAAGAAAAATTCAAGGAATTCGCGGAAAATCCGGCGGTAAAGGGCAATGAACTCGTGGCCAAAGGCAAGGATTTCGCGCGGAAATACCCGCAGGTCGTAGCCGGCGCCGGCGCGGTCGCCGGGGTTCTTGTCCTGCGCAAACTGTTTTTCAGGAAATAGCCGCGGTCGCGGTGTGCGGAGTATTATAGCGCGGATAACGGAGCTGGATGCCGACAGCGAACATTCAGCTCTTTTCTGCGTGTTTGGATTCCGGAGATGAAAGGACATAGACGAATATGGTAAAAATGTATTATGACACGGATGCTGATCTCGGCGTGCTGGACGGCAAAAAAATAGCGGTCATGGGCTGGGGCAGCCAAGGGCACGCCCAGTCGCAGAATTTACATGATTCGGGCCTGGATGTGCTGGTAGGCCTGCGCCCGGGCAGCGCCCGCCGCCCCAAGGCGGAAGCGGCCGGACTGAAGGTGCTGACCGTGGCGGAAGCGGCGCGGGCGGCGGATATCATCCAGATCTTACTGCCGGACGAACAGCAGGCGAAAGTATACCGGGAAGAAATAGCCCCGGCGCTCAAATCCGGGAAAACCCTCGTTTTTTCCCACGGATTCAATATCCATTTCGGGCAGATCGTCCCGCCGCCCGACGTTGACGTCATCATGATCGCCCCCAAAAGCCCCGGCCACCTCGTGCGCCGCACTTTTACCGAGGGAGCGGGCGTCCCCGGCCTTATCGCCGTCCATCAGGACGCGAGCGGCAACGCGCGTCAAATCGGGCTTGCTTACGCCAGAGGCATCGGCTGTACGCGGGCCGGGCTTTTGGAGACGACGTTCCGCGAGGAAACGGAGACGGATCTTTTCGGCGAGCAGGTCGTACTGTGCGGCGGGATAACGGAGCTGGTGCGCGCGGGCTACGACACGCTGGTCGAGGCGGGCTATGAGCCGGAAAGCGCATATTTCGAGTGTTTTCACGAACTGAAACTGATCGTCGATCTGATGTATGAGGGCGGCATCGGCAAGATGCACTACTCCATCTCCGATACGGCGCAGTACGGGGACATGATGGTCGGCAAACGCATCATCACGGAAGATACGCGCCGGGAAATGAAAAAAGTGCTGGCCGAGATCCAAAGCGGCGAGTTCGCCAAGCAATGGCTGCTGGAAAACCAAACCGGCCGGCCGGTATTCAACGCTTTGACCAAGAGAGACGAGGCGCATCCGATCGAAAAAGTCGGCCGGGAACTGCGCGGCATGATGGGCTGGCTGAATAAATAGAATAAACAAATCAAAGGAGGGCGTTGTTGGAAGAATTCAGGGTAAAACTGCAAAACGAGCAGGAAGCCATGATCCTGTTTGGCTTGGAAGACGCGCATTTGCGTTTAATGGAAGAAAAAACCAAATGCCGCTTTGTGGCCAGGGGCACGGAGGTCGTCGTAACAGGTGAGGGCGACCGGGTCAGGCGGGCGGCCGCCGTGATCGATGAATTGCAGAAGCTGATCCGGGCCGGGAACACGCTGACGCCTTCCGACGTGCTGTATGTGGTCTCCGGCCCGGAGGCCGACAGCCGGGAAGGCAGGGAGCATATGATCGCCAGCCTGACGAAGGTGATCGCCACCACGCAGCGCGGCCGCCCCATCAAAGCCAAAACCATCGGGCAAGACCGCTATATCAGGTCCATCGACCATGAGTCCATCGTGTTCGGCATAGGACCGGCCGGTACGGGAAAAACCTATCTGGCCGTGGTCATGGCGGTCAAAGCCTTAAAAAACAAGGAAGTGAACCGTATCGTCCTGACGCGGCCCGCGGTGGAAGCCGGGGAAAAACTCGGGTTTTTGCCCGGCGACCTGCAGGAAAAGGTCAACCCTTATTTGCGGCCGCTTTATGACGCCCTGTTCGATCTGCTCGGCCCGGAAACAACAGCGCGCTACCTGGAAAAAGGCGCGATCGAGATCGCCCCGCTGGCCTATATGCGCGGGCGCACGCTGGACGACTCCTTTGTCATCCTGGATGAAGCCCAGAATACTTCGCCGGAACAGATGAAAATGTTTCTGACCCGTCTGGGCTACGGTTCCAAAGCCGTGGTGACCGGAGATATCACGCAGACGGATCTGCCGCGGGGCCAGTATTCCGGTCTCGTGGAAGTTCAGCGGGTGCTGACCGGCATCGCGGACATATCATTCCATTATTTTACAGCAAGAGACGTCGTCCGCAATCCGCTGGTGCAAAGTATCATTAACGCTTATGAAACAGAAGAAAGCCGGCCGGAAGCCGGCGCCTGAAAAAGCGCGCGGCGGCGGCGAAAGCGCGGTCATGGTTTTATGAAAGAAAACAGCGGACAATACAAACACTCGTTTTGGCGGACGCCGCAGCTGGGGCTGAAATGTCTGCTTTTTCTCGGTTTTTGGGCGGCGATCACGGTCGTTCTGTCCTCCGGTCTCATCACCTCCAGTCAGAACATCACGCAGGGGGAACCCAGTCCGGAACTGATCCGCGCTCCCTATGACCGCGAAGTGGCCTATACGGATAAATACGAGCGGGAGATCGCGGCGGCGCGGGAGTCGGCGCCGGCGGTCTATCGCGTGAACGAAGCTTTTGTCAATATGTTCATGCAAGGCTACCGGAACATGTTTAACGTGCTGCTCGGCCTCGCCGGGGAAAGAGCGCGGGAGACGGAGGCGCCGCCCGACGGGACGGGCGCGGCGGGCGGGGAGGAAACGCCGCCGGCGGCCGCGGATTGGCAGAGTGAAACTCAGGCTTTGCGCGTGAGCGATTATTACGGCGTGTTAGATGATGAAACTTTTGCCGCGATCATGGCTCTGCCGGCGGAAACGCTGGAGAACGCCCGTGACGAAGCGCTGACCGTCATGCGCCAAGTGATGGAGTCCGAGGAGGATGGCGCGCGCGCCGCGGAAGATCTCCCCCAACTGCAGGAGCGCGTGATGGACCGGCTCATGGTCTCCGGTCTGCCGGATCCCTTGCGGGAGCTCACCGGCAGTTACGTGGGGCAGGAACTCCTGTCCCCGACGTTCGTGATCGACTTGCAGGCGACGGAATGGGCGAAGGAACAGGCCGCCGCCGCGGTGACGCTGGAGACGCATTCCTATCGGACCAATGAAAAAATAGTCGGAGTGGGCGAAATCGTGGATGAGCGCATTTTCGCCGTACTGAGCGATTACGGCCTCGTCCGGACGGAATCCGTCCTCCTGCCGCTGCTCGGCATCGCTTTGCTGACGCTCCTGTCCGTCGTCATCACCGTCGTCTTTGCCTGGCAGGTTTGTCCGCGCATCCGGGAACACTGGCGGAAGATCATCATCATCGGTATTCTCGAGCTGGCGCTCCTGATCATCGTCTACGGGATGTTCAGCATCGACTTCGCTAACGAAAGCTGGAACGCCCTGCTCATTTTCCTGGCCCCGGTCGCCTGGACCACGATGACCGTTTCCATTTTGCTCGGCAGCCGCATGGCCATAGTGGTTTGCATCGTCCAGGCCCTTTATATCGCTTTGCTGGCCGATCCGCAGGGTTTTTCGGGCATCGGGGCGGCCGACGGCTTTGTGGCGCTGTTTTCCGGCTTGGTGGGCGCTCAGAGCGCGGCCCGTCTGAGCCGGCGGTCGGATTTTGCCAAAGCGGGGCTTTTGGTCGGTTTGACCGATATAGTCCTCATTTGCGCCATGACGATGCTGGAGGGCGGCGGCTGGCTCATGAGCCTGACCACCGGGCTGCTGTTTATTGTCGTCAGCGCCGTGCTGACCATAGTTTTGACCATCGGCGCCCTGCCCGGCTTTGAATATGTTTTCAACATCACGTCTTCCATGCGCCTGATCGAACTGGGCAACCCCAACAACCCCCTGCTCAAATCTTTGCTGATGGAGGCGCCCGGCACTTACCACCACAGCGTTATGGTCGGCAATCTGGCGGAGACGGCGGCGGAAGAAATAGGGGCCGATTCCGTACTCGTGCGCGTCGGCGCCTTATACCATGACATAGGCAAGCTGAAACGCCCTTATTTTTTCATCGAAAACCAGTTCTCCCAGGAAAATCCGCACGAACGCATCGCCCCTTCCCTCAGCGCCCTGATTTTGACTTCGCATACCAAAGACGGGCTGGAGATGGCGAAACAGTATAAACTGCCGGAATCCATCTGCGAGATCATCCAGCAGCACCACGGCGACAGCCTGACGCGTTTTTTTTACCATAAGGCTCTGGAGGAAACGCCGGATATTTCCGAGGATATTTTCCGCTACGCCGGGCCGAATCCGCAGACCAGAGAGGCGGCGATCGTCATGCTGGCCGACAGCGTAGAGGCGGCCGTGCGCGCGGTCAGCGGCGGCAATCCGGGCAAGATCGAAGGCATCGTGCGCAAAGTTATCAAGGAAAAACTGGACGGCGGTCATCTCAATCAATGCGAACTCACCTTCCGCGATTTGGATAAAATCGCCGCCTCGTTCGTCAAGGTCCTGCTGGGGATCTATCACACCCGCGTCGTTTACCCGGACGCGCCCCCGGCGCGCAAGGCCCTGAAAAAACCCGCGGAGCCGCAGGCGGAGGGAGAGACCGATGGAAAAGCCGATGGAAATTGAAGTGATCTGGGAGGCGGCGCCGATCCCCGAATGGGAAATTTTGGAAATCGCCCTGAGAGATGGCGTGGCCGCCGCCGTGCGGCTGGGCGGGGGACCGGAGACGGCCGCCGTTTGTGTGCTGGTGACGGGTGACGCACGTCTGCGGGAACTGAACCGTCAATACCGCGGCCTGGATCAGGCGACGGATGTGCTGTCTTTCGCCATGCGGGAAACCGGCCCCGGTGAGCCGGCGGTGGCGGACGCGAACATGGACGCGGACACCGACGCGACGCTGGGCGATATCGTCATATCGCTGGAACGGGCCGCCGCTCAAGGCGAGGAATACGGACACGGCCTGCGGCGGGAATTGGTTTTTCTCGCCGTCCACGGGGCCCTGCACCTTCTGGGTTATGATCACGGCGCGGAGGAAGACGCGGTCGTCATGCGCGCGATGGAAAAAACCGTCATGAATCATCTCGGCGCCTTACAGGAAGGAAGCGACCGTGCCAGATAAAACACCGCGCAGCGGTTTTGTCGCGGTGGTTGGGCGGCCGAACGCCGGCAAATCCACTTTATTGAATACGCTGCTGGGGCAGAAAGTCGTGATCATCTCCGATAAACCCCAGACGACGCGCGACCGCATCCGCTGCATCCTGACCGAGGAGCGGGGGCAGATAATTTTTATTGACACGCCGGGGATCCACAAACCGCGGCGCCGTTTGGGCGAATACATGCAGACCGCGGCCCGGGGCGCTTTGGACGATGCCGACGCCGCTCTGCTGGTCGCGGACGTTTCCGTGCCTTTCGGTTCCGGGGACGAGTATTTGCTGGCCCTGACGCGGGAGAGCGGGCTGCCGCTCGTGTTGGCGCTGAATAAAACCGATCTGGCGCGGCCGGCGGACATTGCCGCCCGCATCGCTTTTTACGCGAGTCAGGCGGATTTTCGCGACGTCGTGCCCGTCTCCGCTCTGAAGGGGGATAATACGAACGTGCTGCCGGACGCGCTTTTTCCGCTCCTGCCGCCGGGCCCACTCTTTTACGATCCGGGCGATGTGACGGATAAAACTGAGCGTTTCATGGCGGCGGAGATGATCCGGGAAAAACTGCTGCTCCTGACACGGGAAGAAATCCCGCACGCTCTGGCGGTCGTCATTGAGGAAATGGAAGAAGAACAAACGCTCGTCCGGATAAAAGCGCTGGTGCTGGTGGAGCATGAATCGCAAAAAGGCGTCGTCATCGGGAAAAAAGGGGCTTTGCTGCGGGAGGCCGGCGCGCTGGCCCGGCGGGATATCGAAGAAATGCTGGGACGGCGGGTGTATTTGCAGCTCTGGGTGAAAACGCGCAAAAACTGGCGCAACAACCCGGCAGGCCTGCGGGAAGCGGGCTACCGGCTCCGGGATCTGGATTAGGTGGCAGTTTTTCAGGCGGACGCCCTCGTGCTTCGCGGACGGGAGTATGGAGAAACAGACAGGCTTTTGACCTTGTTTTCCCGTGAGTACGGCAAAATCGAGGCTCTCGCCAAAGGGGTGCGGCGGCCGACCAGCAAACAGCGCGGCGGCACGCAGCTTTTCACTTACGCGGATTTTCTCCTGTACAGGGGCCGCGCCCTGGCCATAGTGCGTCAGGCCCAGCCGCGCGAGAGCTTCAGCCATTTGTGGGGCGATTGGGAAAAAAGCCGCGGCGCGGCGGTGATCGCCGAACTGCTGGATGCCGTGACCCTGCGGGAGGAACCGGAGCCGGAACTGTTCCGGCTGACTTTGAGCAGTTTTTTTCTCATCGCGGATATAGAGCCGGATCTGCTTATCGCGGCTTATGCGCTGAAAGCGCTGAAAGAACAGGGCTATTGGGCGGAAGGCGCCGAAAAGGATTCGGCGCTCGGCGAGGGCAGCCGCGCTATGCTGCGCCGTCTGCTCCTGACGCCGGCGGAGCAGTTGGCCCGTTTACGCTGGTCGCCGGAGATGCGGGAGGAAATATGCGGTTTTTTGCGCCGCTGGGCGGAAGCACAGCTGGAGCGCCGACTCCCGGCCTGGGAAACTACATTTTGATTTCATAGGTCCAGCTAAAAACGTCAGGCAGCCGGCCCCACTGCAGACCGGTCAGGTTGTCAAAAAGCTTCTGGGCGACGGGGCCGATGCCGCCGTCCGCGACGGGCAGCAATTCGCCGAATATGCTGAAAGCGCCGATCGGCGAAACCACCGCGGCGGTGCCGGTGCCGAACGCTTCCCGCAAAGCGCCGCTTTTGGCCGCCTGTTGCAGCTCGGCCACGGATATTTTGCGCTCAGTGACCGTATGCCCCCAGGAGCGCAGGAGCGCGATGGCGGAATCGCGCGTGATGCCGGGCAGAATGCTGCCGTCCAGCGAGGGGGTGACGATTTCCTCCTCCAGGCGGAACATGACGTTCATCGTGCCGACTTCCTCAATGTATTTATGTTCTACTCCATCCAGCCAGAGCACTTGGGTGAATCCGAGATCCTGAGCTTTCTTCTGGGCGATGAGCGAGGCCGCGTAATTGCCGCCGCATTTTGTCTCGCCGGTGCCGCCGATCACGGAGCGGACGTATTCATCCTCTACATAGATGCGCACCGGGTCAAGCCCCTCCGGATAGTAGGCGCCGACCGGCGAGCAGATGACGAGGAATTTACAGGTCAAAGGAAGCCGCACGCCCAGATGCGCCTCATCCGCGATGAGGTAAGGCCGGATATACAAAGAGGCGCCGGGCTGCCGGGGGATCCAGTCCTGATCCGCGCGTACGAGCGCGCTCACCGCCGCGATAAAGGTTTCTTCCGGCAGATGCGGCAGACAAACGCGCGCGGAAGAAGAATTGAGCCGTTTGGCGTTTTCCAGCGGCCGGAAAAGCAAAACGCGCCCGTCCGAAGAATAATAGGCTTTCATTCCCTCGAACACTTCCATAGCGTAATGCAGCACCATCGCCGCCGGATCAATGGACAGCGGCGCGTAGGGAACCACGCGCGCGTCATACCAGCCTCGCCCTTCCGCATAATCCAAAATAAACATATGGTCGGTATAATAGCGACCGAAGCTCAGATTATTCCAATCAGGCTTCACCTTAGGGGCGCCGGTCGGCTCCAGTCTGATTTCCACGGGAATTACCTCTTTTCTGTTTCTTTGCGGACAAAGATCATCTTTTGTACATATTACCATACCAGCGCGACGAATACAATATCAGTCAAGATGAATGGCCATGAACCGGCCCGCGACCCGCGACCCGCGAACCGCGAAGGGTCACACCAGCCGCCCGGATCTCATGGTCAAAAGCCTGCGCCCGCAACTTACCGCCTCCGCGTCGTGAGTGGCCATCAGCACCGCCGTCCCTTTTTCCGTGACGGCGGCAAAAATCCGCATGATATCTGCGGCCGTTTCCTCATCCAGATCTCCTGTCGGCTCGTCGGCGAGCAGCAGTTCCGGCGCGGGAAGCAGCGCGCGGGTAATAGCGGCGCGGCGCAGCTCGCCGCCCGAAAGGCTGGCGGGGTATTGAGCCGCCAACTGCCGGATGCCCATTTGTTCCAAGAGATCCAGGGCCCGGGCCGTGGGATCGTCCGCGCGCCGGAACAGCACGCGCGGCAGGATCACGTTTTGCAGCACCGTAAAATTGGGCAGCAGGCTGTGTCCCTGCATGATATAACCCAGCCGCGTATTGCGCAGCCGGGAAAGGTCTTTGTCGTCCATGGCGCCGTATTCCCGCCCGGCAAAACTGACGCTGCCGGCGTCAGGAGTGAGCAGACCGGCCAATATGTTGAGCAGAGTGCTTTTACCGCTGCCGGACCGCCCGGTCAGGCAAACGAATTCCCCCGCCGCCAGCGACAATGATACGTCGTCGAGCGCTAAAAACGGCCGTCCGCCCCGCGAATATTCCTTTCTGAGGGCGCGGGCCGTTAAGATCACGCCTCCCCCTCCCGGATAGCGGCGTAAGCGTCACCCCGGCTTATTTTCCCCGCGGAAAACAGCGAGGCCAGAGGCCCCACGGCGAAAGCCAGCAGCAGACTCGCGGCGGTCAGTCCGGCAAACTGCCCCGGCGACGGCTGCATATAAGGCATACCGGCGATATCCTGGATATAGGCGCGAAAAGGAAGGATGAGCAAAGCGGCCAGAAATACGCCCGCCGTGCTCCCGGCCAGGCTCACCAGGCCCGACTCCAGGAAAACGATCGAGACGAGCCGGCGGCGCGTGGCGCCCAGCGAACGCAATATCCCAAATTCCCGTTTCCGTTCGTTTAATACGACGGAAAACACGACGGATAAAACCAATAAGGACAAAACCCAGAGCAGAGCGTCCAGAGCGCCCGCAAAAGCTACGATGGCGCGCAAACCGCCCGATACGCTGTTGATGATGGTTTTGGCCGCTACAACGACGATGCCGCTGCCGCCGTAGCCAAACTCGCTGTTGATCCGGCCGGTCACGCCGGAAGGCGTGTAACCTTCATCCACCATCACCATCAGAGAGGAAATCGCGGCGGCGTCCGGCGGCGGCGTCCCGCCCGCGGCGCCATAGTCGGCGGCGGCGGTTTTGGCCGCGGTCATGTTCATAAAAACAGAAGCGTCAAAACCCGTGCCAGTTCTTTCCATTTTTGCCGCTATGCGGTAGTCGCGGTCAAAAAATTTGATCGTGTCCCCCACTTTGCCGGCGATCGCCCCGCCCACGATGATGTCTTCGTCCGCCAGACCGCCGGGGTGGGCGGTTTTCAGCCACGGCTCGATCACGAAATCCGTTTTTTGCTCAAACCCGATCAGCTGGACCGGCATAGCGCAGCAACTGGCGTTGAGCGAAGCGACGAACAATTGCGGGGAAACGGCGCGCACGCCCTCCACGGCCGCGATTTTATCCAACCAGGCCGCGTCCATATAAAACGTGCCGGGCTCGCCGCGCAGCAGGATCCCTTCCACCTTCTGGTCATACCCTTTTGGGACGATGAGGATGTCCGCCCCCAGGCGCTTGCCCAGAGCGTCCGTGCCGTTAAACAGGCTGTAGGCGATAAGCGAGCCGCCGAACAGGACGAAGGACATGAGCGCGACCAGCAAAATCAGGCCGGCGGCGCGAAAAGGCCGCCGTTTCAGGTTGCACAGCGCCAGGTCGGAAAACGTCAGATACGGCCGGTCAGCCATCGACGACCTCTTTCCGGCCCCGTCCGCCCAGCAAGTAAAACGAATTAAAAGCGAACCCCGTGAGTGTGAGGACGCTGATCACCGTAAGAGCGGGAAAAACAACGCGGCGGCAGGCCATGGTCTCCATCGGGCAGCCGCCGATCAGCACGGGCAGCAGCAAGGCGAGCAGCGCTGTGAAAAAAGCCGCAGCGCTCAAGCCGAGGCGCGTTTGTTTGGACGAAAACATGAGCATCAACACTCCCAACAGGGCTAATAAAAGACCAGCGCCTATTTCGGCCTGTCCGGTCCAATGGCATATCATCCAGCCTCCGTCCGGCGCCGGCGAGCAAAGCCGGAAAACGTAACGCGGCCCCAGAGAAAGCGCCAGACCGGCAGTGATCGCGCCGGCGCCGGAGATAAAACGATTAAACACTGAAACCCTCCTCTTAATAAAGAATAACCAGTCCCTAACTCAGTATAGCATACCCTCTCGAAGAGCGTCAACAATAAATTAGCAAAAACTAACCTCCGGCGATCATACTAAAATTTCAGATTGAAAAAACCGTCTCCGGAAAGAGACGGTTTTTTTCAATCTGAAATTCCCTAATTGGCAACAGGCGCCTGACAGCGCGTCTTACATCATGCCGCCCATACCGCCCATGCCGCCCATACCGCCGGCCGCGGCCATCGGATTCTCTTTCTCCGGCAAATCAGCCACTAAACACTCTGTCGTCAAGAGCATCGCGGCGATGGAGGCCGCGTGCTGCAGCGCGGAACGGGTCACTTTCGCCGGGTCGATAATGCCGACGCCGATCATGTCCTCGTAATTTTCCGTATGCACATTGAATCCTGTGCCGCGTTTCGCGTCCATCACCTTCTCCACGACGACGCTGCCTTCACGGCCGGCGTTCGTCGCGATCTGGCGCACCGGTTCCTCCAGCGCCCGCCGCACGATGCGCGCGCCGGTCGCCTGATCGCCCGTGAGTTCCAATTTATCCAGCGCGGGGATCGCGTCTACGAAGGCCGTGCCGCCACCGGCGACAAAACCTTCTTCCACGGCGGCTTTTGTGGACGCCAGCGCGTCCTCGATCCGGAGTTTCTTCTCTTTCATCTCGGTTTCCGTCGCGGCGCCGACTTTGATGACCGCTACGCCGCCGGCCAGTTTCGCCAAGCGTTCTTGCAGTTTTTCCTTATCAAAATCGGATGTTGTGTCTTCAATCTGACGCCGGATGGATTCCACGCGGTCTTTGATGTCTTTTTCCTTACCGCTGCCGTCAACAATGGTCGATTCTTCCTTGCTGACGATGACCTGACGGGCGCGGCCCAACTGAGAGATTTCCGTGTTTTCCATCTTGAGTCCGAGTTCTTCCGTTATGACCTGTCCAGCCGTCAAAACGGCAATATCTTCCAGCATGGCCTTGCGCCGATCGCCGAATCCCGGCGCTTTCACAGCCACACAGTTAAACGTTCCGCGCAGTTTGTTCAAAATCAGCGTCGGCAGGGCCTCGCCTTCGACGTCTTCCGCGATTATCAGCAAAGGTTTGCCGGTCGTGACGACCTTTTCCAATACGGGCAGGATCTCCTGGATCGAACTGATTTTTTTATCCGTAATCAAAATGTAGGGATCGTTCAGCACAGCCTGCATTTTCTCCGTATCCGTCACCATATAAGCGGACACATAACCGCGGTCAAAACGCATACCTTCGACGGTTTCGGTTTCCGTCGTCATGCCTTTGGCTTCCTCAACCGTGATAACGCCGTCATTGCCCACCCGATCCATGGCCTCGGCGATCATTTTGCCGATTTCCGCATCGCTGGAAGAAATTGTCGCTATCTGGGCGATATCCTCTTTGCCGTTGACTTTCTTCGCGTTGGCCTTTATGTCTTCGACTATCGACTCAACAGCTTTTTCAATACCTTTTTTGATTTCCATCGGATTAGCGCCGGCAGCCACATTTTTCAGCCCTTCCCGGATGATGGCCTGAGCCAGCAACGTCGCGGTCGTGGTCCCATCGCCCGCCACATCGTTAGTTTTGGTCGCGACTTCTTTCACCAGCTGCGCGCCCATGTTCTCATAAGGATCCTCAAGCTCGATATCACGGGCTATCGTCACGCCGTCATTAGTGATCAAAGGAGAGCCATATTTTTTATCCAGCACGACATTGCGCCCTTTGGGCCCCAAAGTAATGCGCACGGCGTCCGCCAGTTTGTTCACGCCCCGCTCCAGCGCGTGCCGCGCGTCCTCATTGAAAATAATTTGTTTTGCCACTTTCCTGTTACCTCCTCAGTTCGTTAAACTTTGTTCAGCAAAGCTCACTTTTCCACTACGGCCTGGACGTCGGTCTCGCGCAGGATCAGGTATTCCTCGCCGTCAAATTTGATTTCCGTGCCGGAATACTTGGAATAAATCACTCTGTCCCCTACCTTGACGTCCATTGGCTGGCGTTTGCCGTCGTCGTCAAGTTTGCCGGGGCCGACAGCCATGATCTCCCCTTCAAGCGGCTTCTCTTTCGCCGTATCGGGCATGATGATGCCGCCCTTGCTTTTTTCTTCCTTTTCCACCGCTTTGATGATCACGCGATCGCCTAAAGGTCTCAGTTTCATAAACTTGGTTCCCTCCCTCAGAAATGGAATGTATTTCCTATTGTTAGCACTCACCTCCGGCGAGTGCTGATATCATCGTTATAATATTCCTTTGCTGGAAAAATTGCAATCCCGAATATCGGCGTTTAAAGCAGTTTATGTTTATTTATTGGCATATATCGCCGTTTATCGTCTTAATTCTCTCTATTTCGTCTCGCGAATCATTTTTTAACCGTCTTCGCGTCATTCCACCACACAAAAACCCAAGGCGCCGGGACCTATATGCGTGCCGACCACCGCGCCGATTTCCAGCGCGACAAATTCCCGCGGCGCAAATTTTTGCCGGATCATTTCCTCCACAAGGTTCAATCCTGATTTATCCAGGCTGTAAGCCAGATACACCGTTTTCCCCCGCATCGGCAAGCCGTTTTTCTCCGAGTCGCCTAACATCCAACGCAGCGCGTTTTTATAACCGCGCGCTTTGGCCAGCATGATCACTTCTCCGTCACGGATAGTGATGACCGGTTTGACGCCGAGGATATTGCCTACGATCGCCGAACCGAGCGACAGCCTGCCCCCGCGGCGCAGATGGTCGAGGCTGTCGATAACGCCGTACATCATATGCGTCGCGACGGCGCGCCGCGCCCATTCAGCGATTTCCGCCCCGCCGCGCCCCTCGCGGGCCAGACGAGCCGCCTCCAGCACGATGGCGCCGAGAGAAAACGTCGCGGTTTGAGAATCGATGAGATAAATACCTTCCCCGCCCAGAGTTTCCTGGGCCAGCACAGCGGAATTATAAGTCCCGCTCAGTTTTGACGAAATAAAAATACCGACCACTTCCCGTCCGGCTTCGCGATGAGCGCGAAAAGCCTCCGCAAACTGGGCCGGCGTCACTTGCGACGTAGTGGGCAGAGTTGGACTTTCCGCCATCTTGTGAAAAAATTCCTCACTGCTCAGATCCAATCCGTCTCTATAACATTCCGTTCCAATAAATACCAATAAAGGTAGTATTTGTATGTCAAAAGCTTCTGGACGGCCTGTCAACTCGCTGGTACTGTCTGTAACGATTTGCACCGTCATTGCCGTCTATTCCCCTTCCTGCTCCGCCGTGGGCTCCGAATAATCAAACTCCGGGGCGCCCTCCGCGCCGCCCGGAACTCCTTCCGTATTGCCACCCGTTGTTTCGCCGGCCGGCATTTCGCCTGTCTCCTCTCCGAACGGCTGCTCCGGCGCGCCCTCATAACCGGCTTCGGCTTCCGCCTGTGCCTCCGCTTCCGCCTCCGCCCGAGCTTGAGCTTCCGCTCTGGCCGCCGCTTCTTGCGCCAGCATATTGCGAACCTCCGGATCCATATCGGACATGGCGCTATAATCGGACGTCCGGTCCGTTGTGATGCCCAACATGACGTTCCGTCCCATCATAAGGGCCGCCCGCCTGTTGACTTCCCAATAACTCAAACTATTCAGCATGATCGGCCAGCCCGGCATGGTCTGATTTATTATAGAAGCGTCACTGAAATGAACAGCTACTTTAGCCAGTTTCAATAAATCCTGAAAAGGCAGATCCGTCTCCACCGCTTTAAGCGCCTGCGGTAAAAGCTGGGGGATCTTCGTGATGACATCGGCTTGCATCGCCTTCGCCGCCACGGCTTTCAACATTTTTTGCTGACGGGCCGTGCGCCCTATGTCCGCCGAGACATTATCGCGGAAACGAGCGTACTGCAAAGCCTGCGAACCGTCCAGATGCTGCTGCCCCTGCCGCAGGTCGATGACCCCGTCTTCCTTGTCTCCCGTGAGTTTATACATATCCTGTTCTACATAAATGTCCACTCCGCCTAATATGTCTATTATTTCTTTAAACCCCGCGAAATTAGTCAGCAAATATCCGTTGAGCGGTATGCCGGTCAACTCGGCGATTTCATCCGTCAAAGCTTGGATATTGGCGTACATGGGCAGGGAATTTATTTTGATATGCGAGCCGTTGTACTTTACCCGCGTATCCCGCGGCACGGAAAGGAGCGATATGATCTTGGCCTCCGGATCGACGCTCGCGACTATGAGAACATCGGAATTAAAATAAGATTCACCCGGGCGTTTGTCCGTCCCGATCAACAAAACGCTGACCCGTTTATCCAAGGATTCTTCCTCCGTCTCCGGCGCCTGATTTTCCGGCTGCTGAGCGGCAAGAGGAGCGGAGGATTTCGGTTCTTCATGAAGAAAATACAGCGTCACGGCGCCGGCGACTATGAGTACCAGCGCCACTGCCGCCAGTACGGCAATCAGCAAGGTCAGCAGCCAATCTTTTTTGCCCCTTCTTTTCCTTCGCGCCACCCTGTCACCTCTCCCCGGCCGAACCGGCCTAATCGTCATCGGATAACTCCGACCAGTCCTGCATATATTCCAGTTCTTCCTGTGTATAGCCGTTTTCTTCCGGTGGTTCTTCCGCGGATCCCGCCGGTTCCTCCGCCGGTTCCTCCGGCGTTTCAACCGGCGGTTCAGGCGAGGTTCCAGCCGGCGTTCCCGACGAAGGTTCCGGCAAAGTCACGGTTTGTGTTTCCGCCGGAGATTCCGGCGGGGCTACGGGCTCTCTGTCCGGGTCCGGACCGGATCCCGATCCGGCGTCCCCGCCTGCCGCAGCCGCGCCGCCGCCCTGACCGCCGGTGACGCGCGCCCGCGTTTCCGCGTCCAAATGGCTGAGTACCGCGCCGTCAAATACGCGGTCGGAAACTATACCCAGCAGCAGATTTTCTCCCGCCCGGCGAGCGGCGGTCCTGTCCACTTCCCAATAGCTGACGTCGTCCAGTTCCAGGAAATTGCCCGGGATAGTCTGAGAAACTATTTCAATATGGTCAAATCCCACCCCCACTTTGGCCAAACGCATCAGATCCGGCATACTGATATCAGATTCCACCGCGTTCAGCAACTGAGGCGTCAGGGTCGGCAGTTTCACGATGACCGCCGGATCGAGACATTTGCGGGCGATAGCCTTCAGCACCGTTTGCTGCCGCCCGGAACGGGAAACGTCCGCCAGAGCGTCATTGCGAAAACGCGCGTACTGCAGCGCCTGGAGACCGTTCAGCGTCTGAAACCCGGCGCGCAGATCAATGACTCCGTCCTCTCCCTCGTCGCCTGTTTCAAAATACATATCCTTTTCCACATTGATCTCTATGCCTTCCAATGTGTCAACCACATCCTTAAATCCCTCGAAATTCGTCATGATGTAGCCGTCGGGCCGAATACCCGTGAGACTTTCCACCTCATCCAGCAAACTCCGCACGCCCCAGCGCATGACGATGGAATTTATTTTTATGTCCTCGCCGTTTTTGCGCACACGCGTATCCCGCAAAAGAGACAGCATCGACACGACCCGCGTGTTCGGATCGACTGTGGCCAAGATCAACGTGTCGGTATTGTAATACGTTTCTTCCGGACGTTTATCCGCGCCTATCAGGAGAACACTGATCCTTTTTTCCAACTTTTCAGCGGCCTCAACCGGCTGGAGCATGGTGTTCGGTTTGTCAGCCCAATACATGCCCGCGCCGCGAAACCACACCAAACCAAAAACAGCCGTGCCCACCAAAACGCCAGTCAGACAAATTGCCGCCAGCAAGAGCCAACCGCCGACGCTTTGCTTCCTTTTCTTTTTCCTCTTTTGCAAAAAGACACGCTCCCCGCGCTGGACAGCTTATTATTTGGCGCCGCGCAAAAGTTTTAATTTAGGGATCGCCTGTTCGGCTATGATGATCTCTGCGTGCTCACGCAAAAATCCTTCCGCGAAGAGCATGGCCTCTCCGTATTCGTCAAGGATGGTTTCCACGTTTTTCCTTTTGCGCGCCGCCGTGACTTTACTCAAAGCAATATAATATTCGCCCTCGTAATTATACAGCGCGCTCACCGCCTCCGGCGCCGCCGGCAAAGCCGCGGCTGCGTCCACCGCGTCCTCCAGATCCTCAAAAGCGTACACCCATTCCTCTCTGGGCGCCGTTTTATTGGCCTGACGCAAGGCTGACCGCCGTTCATTTATAGTATGCTGCAGGATCTGCTCCAGATCGGTTTCCGTCTGTTCCTCCTGTTTAACCACCGTAACCACAAATTCATCATTAGAGGCGACCATAGCCTGGATCCAGAACGGCTGGTCAAGATGAAATCCCACCTCATCCCGAGCTTTAGCGATCAAATCCCAAAAAAACTGCTCCGAACGTGTCGTCCTTTGAAAAAAATCCGTCAAAGAGAGGTTCATGTCGGCTAGTTCAGTAAAGGAGATGAAAATACGAACCGTGTTATCGTTTATTTTCATAATACGCATAACCGTTCTCCTTTCCCTTAACCGTCTGACAACAGTTAAGCCTGACCTTATTCTATCATATCAACAATGAAAAATATAGGATGCGCGAAAAATAATTAACTGTCCGCTGCGCAACCATGAAAGCCAGTAAAATGTTATGGCTCCCCGAGCAGGACTCGAACCTGCAACCTACCGGTTAACAGCCGGTTGCTCTACCATTGAGCTATCGAGGAACTCTTTCTTTTTAATTATAACGCGCTAAAAATATTTGTCAAGCTTTTGCAAAAAATAGGATATGCCTATAGAGTTGCGGCGTCCTCCCGGACGAATTCGTCTATGGCCCGAAAGAGCGCCGGCAGCAGTTCCTCCTCAGGCAATTTGGCCCGTACCCGGCCCCGGACAAAAAACACGCCCAGCCCGGTTCCGCCCGCCACGCCAAAGTCCGCTTCCCGCGCTTCGCCCGGCCCGTTGACGGCGCAACCCATCACCGCCACGCTCAGCGGCCGCCGCAACTCCGGCAGCGCGCCGAGTTTTTCCTCTACCCGCGCCGCCAGACCTTCCACATTGATGCCGGTTCGGGCGCAGGTCGGGCAGCTGACGACTTCCCGCCGGTTCGGCCGCAATTCCAGCGCGTCCAAAATAGCGCGGGCCACGGGTATTTCCGCCACCGGATCCCCGGTCAGGGAAACGCGAACGGTGTCGCCGATGCCCGCCGCTAAAAGCGAGCCGATGCCCACCGCCGACTTCACAACGCCGCCGCGCGCCGTGCCGGCTTCCGTCACGCCGATATGCAACGGATGATCCGTTTGCGCGGCCAGCAGATGATAAGCTTCTATCATCAGCGGGACCCGGGACGCTTTGAGGGAGATCTTCACCTGGTCACAGTTCTCGGCCGCCAGCAATTCCACGTGAACCATCGCGCTTTCCACCATGCCCCGCGCCGTTACGCCGCCGTGACGAGCCACGATCTCCCGTTCCAACGAACCGGCGTTTACGCCGACGCGGATCGGGATCCCTCCGTCCCGCGCCGCGCGCGCCACTTCGCGCGCGGCGCGGCGGGAACCGATATTGCTCGGATTAAGACGCAAACCGTGGACGCCCGCGGCTATCGCGGCCAGCGCCAGCCGGTGATCAAAATGGATATCGGCAATCAAAGGCAGCGCGCTCTCCCGGCTCAACCGCCTGAGCGCCGCCGCCGCCTCGCTGTCCGGCACGGCTACGCGGGCTATTTGACAGCCCGCGTCCCGCAAGGCGGCGATCTGGGCCAGCGTACCCGCCACATCCCGGGTGTCGGTATTGGTCATCGATTGAATGACGATCGGATTATTGCCGCCGACCGGCACGGACCCGACCCGGATCTCCCTTGTCCGCCGGCGCTTTGACTGACGCTCTATTTCATTGCCGAACGCTATCTGTTGATCCTCACGCTCAAGGAGGCGACAGTCGTCCCGGCGTTCGGGTTGGTCAGCGCGAACTGCACCGTGGCTCCGGCGTCGTCTCCCGTGTAAACTGAAATATCACTGGCGCTATCGCCGCTGCCGCTGAATGTCACGCCTTTGCGATTTGTTTTGATATAGCCGACCACCTGCTCAATGGAACCGTCCGTGTAATAGAGTTCCACCAGCTGATACTCCGTGCCGGCCTGGCGGGCGTTCAGCACGCCGTCGCCCAGCAAGCCGCTCGTATAAATATTGGAAAAGGAGATGATCTCCGAGAGATCCACGTTGCCGCTGTCGATACTGCTGACGCTGCGGAAGCTGCCTCTTGTCACCGACGGCGCCGTATTGACGACGGTGATGGACACGGAAACGGTCTTGGTCCGCCCGCTGGTTCCGTCCTGCACTTTGACGTTCACAGTCGGTTTTCCCGTTTTAAGCGTGATTTCCCCGTTGGTGTCCTCATCGATCAATCTCACAGTCACGCCGGTTGACGTATCGGTCGCTTCTATCAGATTGCTGCTGCCGGATACCGTCAAACTATCGACGGTGGCGGGTCCCAGGCTGTAGCCGCTGGAACTGTAGCCCATGATATAGAAATCCATTTCCGATTTTTCTTCAAATTTATTCCGGTCCAGCGTGAAATTGCGGAAATCGCTGCTGGAAGCCACCGCTTTATAAGTAGAAGCGGAAGAAGTGGAACTGGAGACATCCACCGAGAAACGGCCGACTTCTTTGTACGTCCCGCCGCCGTAGTAGCGTTCGCCGTAAATGAGCACATCCCGCTTACCGCGGGCCGTGCCGTCGACCCGCAGCGTCGATTTGCCCTCAGTCGTGATCGTATTGGAATCCTCGAACGAAACCGTAAAATATTCGCCGTCAGTATAAGTGCCGCCGAAATTCGAGTCGCGGGAGCCGATATAGGCCCCGTCGCCGGCATAGGGGTCGCCGTATTGGTCTTTCAGCGTCAAGGTGACAAAATCACTGCCGCCGTTGGTCACTTTGACTGATGAAACGTCCGGGGTGGCGCGCGACAGCACCCGCCCGTCGTCGTTATTGCCTAAAACAGTGATGGTCACGGTCTTGGAAGACGTGCCGGACCTCATCGTTATCGTACTCGTGCCCTCGCCTACCGCGTGCAGCAGCTTGGAATTGCCGCTCGTCTCCACATCCACCACCCAGGAATTGGAAGACGAAAGTTCCAAAGTGGACGTCACGTCGGTGTTCGCGCCGCTGGAAGATGTGGCGGCTTTGACGTTCACGATCTCAAAGGTCTCGCCCAGCACCATTTTATTGCTGGTCATGTTCAGAACCTCGGTCGATCGACCTTCCTGATCTTCGATCATGTTGAACTGATAGCTGGCGATGCCGCCGGAAGCGGTGTAGCGGCCGTCGATCAGCGTGATCGTCGAGCTGCCGGACTGACCGACCAAGACGCTGCGCAGATAAATATTCGCGTCGTAGTAAAACTCGCGCGCGCCGGTGTCATAAAGATCCTGCAGACTCTGCTGGTTCAGTTTTCCGTCGCTGGAAAGGGACGTGCCGCCAAACACCGATTCCGAAGCGGATATTTCCACGTCGTAACCGGCGCTCTCCAATTGCTGGATCGTAACGACCGCGTTATTGACCTTGAGCTGCAGATACTGGTTGTCTTTGCGCGTATCGAAGCTGGCGTCCACCGCTTCCACGCTTTGGATCGTGGAAAGGTTCACGCTGGCGCCGGGTGTGGTTCCTCCGCCCGTGCCCGCGCTGCCAAAAGCGTTGACCGCCACCTGGGAAACGGCGCTCGTGCCGCCCAGGGCGACGACTTTGGTGGCCGCCGTCAGTTTGCTTTTCACGTTGGAGTTATTCAAGGCCGGGACAGAGGCGCCGTTGGACAGAAAAATCGGCGCGCCGTATTTAGCCGCCAGCGGGGAAGCCGACAGCGCGTCCACCATGGAGACGCCGTTAGCGACATAGCTGCGGTCAAATTTGTAGCCCAGGCCGCTGATAACGAGAGCGTTAGTCGCATAACGATCCGCGCCTCCGAAACGGGTGGCGCCGCTTATGTCTTTGACCACGCCCTGACCGCCGACGATATAAACCGTGCCCACCAGTTTAGCGGAAGACACATTGCCCTGCGCGTCGGCCAGCACGATCTGATAGTGGTTCTCCGCGGCGAACGAGCCGACGGATAAGGCATCGGGAATGGCGTTGTAGCCGATGACGAACGTACCCTGCACCCCGGTGAGTTTAGCGTTGATGGCGTCGGAGGTAGCCCAGCGGTCGCGCCCGGCAAGTTTCTCTACGGAGAGACCGGAAATTTCCCGCAGCTGGGCGACGACGCTGTCGGATATGGCGCCGATCACATAGACTTTAGCCGCCCCGAGGTTTTGGATCTTGGTGCGGACATTGGAAGCGAGACTGTTTTTAAAAGTTAAGAGGATAGGCGCGCTTTCCTGCCCGGCCAGAGAGGCCGCGGCCAGCGAATCGACGAGATTGGCCTGATCCGCGGCGGCCAGGACCACGGTATTCGCGCTGGACCAGCCGGCGTCGCAAATCTCCAGCGCGGTGGCGATGCGGTCACTACCAGCCAGCCGGCTGCTGTCAGCGTCAGCGGCGAAAACCTGAACCGGCAGCAGCGTACAGAGCAAAGCCGCTAACAGTAACAGTGATATGGTTTTCTTTGACATGAACGTCCTCCTTTTGATGCGCGCAGATTGATTCAATGACAGATTTATTATAATTATACACCAAAATATCTCGATATGCCAGTATTTTTCCGAATATATTCTATCCGCCGGGCCATTGTTCAGGTATTGTTCACACTATCGTCACCGCGGATCCTCTCCGCCGCCGCAGGGCGCAATTTACGGGCGGAAGCGGCGCTGACGGCGATCGTGGAAACATTGTGCAGCACCGCCGATGTATTGGGAGAGACGGCTCCGCTCAGTCCCAGCGCCAGCAGGGCCGAATTGAAAACTATGATAAAACGGAAATTGCCGCGGATACGGCGCATTAGCCGCGCGCTCAACTGCCGCACGGCGACCAGATCACGCAAGTCGGAGCGGAGCAAAGTTATATCGGCCGTTTCCCGCGCGACGTCGGAAGCGTCTTTCATGGCGACGGAAACGTCGGCCGCGGCCAAAGCCGGAGAATCATTGACTCCGTCCCCCACCATGATCACCTTGCGCCCTTCGGCTTTCAGGGAGGTGATTATCGCGGCTTTATCCTCCGGCAGCACCTGGGATCGCCAGTCGGCAATACCGAGAGCCTCCGCCGTCGCCCGCGCCGTGGTTTCGCTGTCGCCCGTCAGCATCACCACATGTTTTATGCCTTCCCGCCGCAGGGCTGCTATCACTTCCGACGCTTCCGGCCGCGGCGGGTCGCTGACGCATATGAAACCCATAAGTTTTCCCTCGCGCGCCAGATAGAGGACGGAGTCACCGCCCGCTTCCTTCTCTACCGTCTCCAGTTCCGCCGGCGCAAAGAAGACGCCCTCGTCGTCTTCCACAAAATGACGGCTGCCGATGATGACGCGGCGGCCTTTATAGGCGGTGGCGATGCCGTGAGCCACCACATATTCAACCTCCGCGTGTTCTTCCTCATGCAGGAGACGCTCGTCATACGCCCGCCGCACTACGGCCTGAGCGACAGTATGCGGAAAATGTTCCTCCAGACAGGCCGCGGTGCGCAATACTTCGTCGCGGTCATGGCCGGCAAACGGGATAACTTTGCTCACTTGAGGACTGGCGACCGTAAGCGTGCCGGTTTTATCGAAGACTACCGTGTCGGCTTCCGCCATGTTTTCCAGAAATTTGCCGCCTTTGACCAAGACGCGCTCGCCCGCCGCCTCCCGCATGGCGGAAATGACCGCCACAGGCGTGGACAGTTTGATGGCGCAGGAATAATCTACCAGCAAAACAGACGCCGCTTTCGTCAAATCGCCGGTAAAGAGCAGCACTCCCGCGGACAGAAGAAAACTGTAAGGGACGATCTTGTCAGCCAGACGTTCGGAGCGGGCCTGTATCCCTGCTTTGAGGGTCTCGGATCTTTCTATCATTTCCACGATCCGGCCGATACGGCTTTCATCCGGCAAAGCGCGTGTTTCCACGACTATGCGGCCCTCTTCCAGGACCGTGCCGGCAAAAACGCTGTCCCCCGCCGATTTCAGCGCGGCCAGCGGCTCTCCCGTCATCGAAGCCTGATTCACGCCCGCCTCTCCGGCCCGGACGGTTCCGTCCACCGGGATCATCTGACCCGCGCCCACGACGACCCTGTCGCCTACCGTCAAGGCGGAAGCCGGAACAGAAACCTCGCGGCCATCCCTCTCCACCCATACGGTGTCGATATTGACGGCCAAGCTTTTGAGCAAAGCGTTTTTCGCGCGGCGGCGCGCGTAATCTTCCAGGAGTTCCGATATGCCGAGCAGAAACATGATGGAGGCGGCCGTGTCGAAATTACCGCGCAGTATGGATACGGCCACCGCGGAAGCGTCAAGAGTTTCCACGCCCAAGACGCCCGAACGCAGGCTTTTGAGTCCGCGAAAGACGTAACTTAGCCCGTCCGAAACAGTCAGAGCCCAGCGGACGGGTACGGGCAGACACAGGCGCACCGCGCGCCGCAGGACGGTTTTATACAGCCGTTCCCTGAAATCCGTGTCGATGGCGAGCGGTGTTTCCAAACCCGGCGGCGCCAGATCAGAAAGGCGCAGATCGGACACGGCCCGCAACAGATCCTCGCGGCAGTCTCCTTGATAACAAATGACGATGCTGCCTGTGAGATAACCGGCCCGCGCGTCCGTGACTCCGGGCCAGACGGCCGCCGCCTCCGCCAGAGCAAAACTTTCCTCTTTGGAAAAAGCGTAACGACCGCAACTCAAACGGATCCGCTGCGGCAAATCACTAACGATCTTGTACTTCAAAACATACGCCTCTCAGGAATCGCCGTCCTTTTCCTCCGCGTCCGCGCTCTGTCTGGCTTCGCTGTAAATGTC
>JAISEW010000037.1 GCA_031263945.1 Gracilibacteraceae bacterium
TGCCGCCGCGAAGCCACGCCGGCGCCGGCCATGAATTTTTGCAGCCTTTCTTTTTCCTCAATACTCGCCACTTGACCGATTTGCCCCTCCGCTGAAATTCAGGAATGCCGGAAAATAAATATCCCCCCGGCATAATAATTATAGCACAAAACCGCGGGCCGGCACAACCCCGTGCCCGCGAGCGAAAACTGAAAAGACCGCTTGCCATTCGCGGTGAAATAGGATAAAATAAAAACTGGCCGCGCTAGACGGGGAGACAGCGGTTCCTTGTAACCCGCAATCCGCTGCAGCGGGGTGGAATTCCTTTTTCTGAGGGCATGGGGTTGGGAGCAGTCCGAATCGTTGGGGCGTTGATTTTTCCGGTCTCGCGCAACTGGCGCCTTTGAACCGTGTCAGGTCTTGACGGAAGCAGCACTAAGGAGCGTGTCCCGTGTGCCGCGAGGGCGCCGGGGAGGAGTCAGAGCGCTTCGGGTAACGTCCGGGTTCCATGTTCGAAGAAGGGTGCGCGGCCATTATTACAGCGTCAGGCGTCGCGGCTTGGCGCGAGTGAGGCGCGAAGATGTCTTATCTGGCTTTATATCGTGAATGGCGTCCGCGGCGTTTCGCGGATATGACGGGACAGGAGCATGTGCGGCGCACGCTGGTGAACGCGCTTTTGCGGGATAAAGTGGCCCATGCTTATTTGTTCAGCGGTCCGCGCGGCACGGGGAAGACCACGGCGGCCAAAATCCTGGCAAAAGCGATGAATTGCGGCGCGCGTCAGGGCGCGGAGCCGTGCAATGAATGTCTTTCCTGCCGGGAGATCGATCAGGGCGTTTCTCTTGACGTCTACGAGATTGACGCGGCGTCAAACCGCGGGATCGACGAAATCCGTGATTTGCGGGAAAAAGTGCGCCTTGCCCCGGCCGGCGGCCGCTATAAGGTGTATATCATTGATGAAGTACATATGCTGACGAAAGAGGCTTTCAACGCGCTGCTCAAAACGCTGGAGGAGCCTCCGGCCGGCGTCGTCTTTGTGCTGGCGACGACGGAGGCGCATAAGGTGCCCCTGACCATCCTCTCGCGCGTGCAGCGTTTTTCTTTTCATCGCCTTACCGACCGGGAAATCGCCGCGCGGCTGGCTGAAGTTTGCCGGGCCGGCGGACGGGAAGTGGGGGAAAACGTGCTGGCGCTCATCGCGGCTAAGGCGGAAGGGAGCCTGCGGGACGCGCTCAGCCTGCTGGACCAGTGCCTGCTGGTGGAAGGCGAACTGCTGCCGGAACATGTGTATGGCATCCTTGGCGCGGCGGGAGAAGAATATATCGCCGATTTGACTGAGGATTTGCTGAAACGGGACTATGCCGCCGTCCTCCAGCGCCTGACGGAAGGCGTCGCTCTGGGGCGGGATCCGCGTCAATTGATCCGGGAATTGCTGGAATATTTGCGCCGTTTGCTGCTTTATCTGGCCGGCGGCGAACAACCGCTGCTTTCGGAAGAACAGGCGGCCCGATTGCGTCTTCAGGCTGCCGCCACCGATTTGCCGCGCCTGCTCGCGATGCTGGAGAGCATCATGAAAGGCGATGCGGAATTGCGCTACGCCTCTAATGCCCGTCTGGCCGCGGATATGATTTTACTGGAAGCGATGGGCGCGGCGCCGCCGGCCGCCGAGACGCCATCCGCCCGTCCCGCGCCGCGGATCGCGCGCGGCGAAGCGGGTTCCGCCGCGCCGGCCGTTTCCCGCGCGCCGGCGTCGGCCGTCTCGGGTCCCGCCGCGCCGTCAGCGCCGGCCGCCGCCCCGGCTTCCGCCGCGCCGACGCTGGAAACCGTACAGGGGTTATGGCCAAAGCTTTTGGACGAAGTGCGCGGCAAAAAAAGATCCACCCATGCTTTGCTGCTGGAAGGCTCTCCGGCCGCCTGGCGGGACGGAGTTTTATATCTGGCCTTCCCGGATGGCAATGTTTTCCATAAAGGCAAGTTTACGCAAGCGGAAAACAAAAACATCGTGGAAGAGATCCTCAGCCGCTTGCTGGGACAGCCGGCCGCTCTGCAAAGCGTACTGAAGAGCGAATTAGCGGGACCGGCCGCCGGCGAGCCGGGATCAGCGCCGGCCGGCGACGCGCCGAAAGAGTCGGCGCTATCGGAGCAGACGCGGCGGATGCAGGATCTGTTCGGAGAGGATATCGTGCGGACGACGGATGAAACGTAATAATGGAGGGTGAGTCCAAATGAGCATGGCCAATATGAATCAAATGCTGAAACAGGCGCAAAAACTCCAGCAGGATATGCTGAAAGCTAAAGAAGAAGCGGAACAGCAGACAGTGGCCGCCGACGCGGGCGGAGGTCTTGTGCGTGTTATCGTCAATGGAAAAATGGAAATCACAGAGCTGAAAATAGATCCTCAGGCTTTTGACCCCGACGATCCGGAAATGCTGGAAGATCTGATAAAAGCGGCCGTGAACCGGGGGATCGGTGAAGCGCGGGCCATGGTCGAACAGGCCGTGGGCAAACTGACTGGCGGGATGAATATTCCGGGACTTTTCTAAGGATGAATGTATTTGCTTACCCTGAGCCTTTGGCCGATTTGGTCATGGCTTTTTCGCGTTTGCCGGGCATCGGCCCCAAGACGGCCGGCCGTTTGGCGTTTTATCTGCTGCGGCATGAGGATGTGGCGCTCAAACTGGCCGGCGCGGCGGAACGCGCCCTGCGGGAAATAACGGCCTGCGAGATCTGCGGCAACTATACGGATGTGCAGCCCTGCCGTATTTGCGCCGCCGCGAACCGGGACCGAACCATGCTTTGCGTTGTGGAACAGGCGCGCGACGTCGCTTCCTTGGAAAAAACAGGTGAATATAACGGTTATTACCATGTGCTGGGGGGCGTTCTCTCCCCCTTGGATGGGATAGGGCCGGATCAGCTTAATATCGCGTCCTTGCTCCGGCGGCTGACCGGGGTAAACGAAGTTGTTTTCGCCCTGAACCCGACGGTGGAGGGGGAGGCGACCGCCGCTTATCTCAGCGGTTTGCTGAAACCGCTCGGCGCGACCGTCAGCCGCATCGCTCACGGTTTGCCTGTGGGCGGGGATCTGGAATACGCCGACGAAGTGACGATAGCGCGGGCGCTCGAAGGCCGGCGCCGGCTCTAAATTTTAAAGATCCGCTCCCTGTTTTCTCGCACATTCTTAGTCGCGTTGCGCGTGTCCACCACGAGCTCGGCGTGACGCGCGACCATCTCATAATCCACGGCGCTGTGGTCGGTGAGGATCAGCACGCAGTCCGCCGCCGCGAGGGCTGCCGGAGTGAGGGGCTGGCTTTCCAGACGCGGGCCGCCGTCACGCGGCGTCAAAACCGGCGCCCAAGGGTCGCTGTAAGTTATGAGCGCCCCGTCCCGGAGCAGAAGGTCGATGATGATGAGCGCCGGCGACTCCCGCACGTCGCCGATATCTTTTTTGTACGCCACGCCGAGGACGAAAACGCGCGCGTCCCGCAGACTTTTTTTCTTGGTGTTCAAGGCCTGATAAACTTTTTTGACGACATAGTAGCTGACTTCGACGTTGATCTCGCCGGCCAGCTCGATAAAACGCGTGTGAAAGTCGTATTCCCGCGCTTTCCATGTCAGATAAAACGGGTCGATCGGGATGCAGTGCCCGCCGACGCCCGGTCCGGGATAAAAAGTATGGATGCCGAAAGGTTTGGTCGCCGCGGCCTCCACGACTTCCCATACGTCAAGGCCCATGCGGTCGCACAGCAGCATCAGTTCGTTCACCAGCGCGATGTTCACGGCGCGGTAGGTATTTTCAAAAACCTTTGTCAACTCGGCCGCCGCCGGCGAACTCACCGGCACCACGGCCAAAATCGTCTGGGCGTAAAAGGCGCAGGCTATCTCCAGGCAAACCGGCGTTACGCCGCCGACGACCTTATTCGTGTTTTTGGTGGTAAATCGCTTGTTGCCGGGATCCACGCGCTCCGGTGAAAAAGCGAGGAAAAAATCACGGCCCACCCGAAGGCCGGAGGCGGCCAGAAGCGGCAGGATGATTTCTTCCGTCGTGCCGGGGTAAGTCGTGCTTTCCAGCGTGATGAGCTGGCCGGGGCGAATATAGCGTCCGGCTTGCTGCGCCGCGGACTGCATGAAGGAAACGTCCGGGTCACGGGTGGCGGTCAGCGGCGTCGGCACGCAGATGACGATGATATCGCAGTCAGCGAGTTCGGCAAAATCAGTGGTCGCCCGCAGCCGCCCCGTCGCCGTCAGCGCCCGCAGTTCATCGTCTTTCACGTCGCCGATGTAATTTTCGCCGTTGTTCACCTGACGCACACGCTCCGCGCTGACGTCAAACCCCGTGACCGAAAAACCCACTTTGCCTTTTTCCACCGCCAGCGGCAGACCCACATAGCCTAAACCGATAACACCGACACGCGCCGCGTGTTCCTCCACTTTTTGCTTCAGGGCCAGAGCGATGGGCTGCGTAGCGTCGATGACTTGCTCCACTTTGAACATGCCGCGTTTCCTCCTTGAAATTCAATGTTCACAGTATACCATAAAAATTACAGATCGGGTCTCGCGCCGTCGAATTTTTTCAGGGACGTAGATATTTTTTATTGCCATAAAGCGAAAAAAGCGCGTATAAGCCCGTG
>JAISEW010000072.1 GCA_031263945.1 Gracilibacteraceae bacterium
AGCCGGCGAAAGCGCCGACGCCCAGAAAATACGGCCCGTCGTCGGTGGTACCCGCATCACAGCCGATAACATGAGGCTCCCAGCGCAAAGCCTGTTCCAGGCTTTCTTCCGCGAATCCCGTCCCCAACATCCCGGTCGCCGCCAACACTCTTACTTCTTTCATGGCTGTATCTCCATTTTATTGCCACACAGCTCTAGTTAATTCCATTTTTTTCCTGCCAAGGTTTCCCTGTGTCCTGCAACAGTATTTTTCCGCCTGTCACCTCGACGATTTCCCCCGTAATGTAGCCGGCGGCGTCGGAAGCGAGAAAAACGTAGACCTGGGCGATTTCTTTCAAGGTTCCCATGCGCCGCATGGAGATCTGAGAGACTATGGCCTCCAGCTCTTCCGGCGCGCGCCCGGCCTGGATATCCGTCATCACGCTGCCGGCGGCTACGGCGTTCACCCTGATATTGTAAGGCGCCAGCGCTCCGGCCGCCAGTTTGGTCAAAGAGTTCATGCCGCCTTTGCTGGCGGCGTAAGACGCCCTTGTGGAGATGGTGATCCGGCCGCTGAAAGAAGAACTGTTCAGGATCACGCCGCCCCGCTCTTTCATGTGGTTGCCGGCGGCTTTGATCCCCCACATCACGGAACTCAGATTGACATTGATCACCTTCATCCAATCTTCCGGATCGACTTCCAGGATCGGCGAGTTGATTATGATGCCTGCGTTGTTCACCCAAATATCGATCCGGCCGAAACGGGCGGCCACATTATCGGCAAAGTCTTGTACTTCTTCATATCTGGCCACGTTCACCACTTGGGCGTACACATCGTGACCGGCCGCGGCAAACTCCCGGCGGACCGCTTCCGTCTTTTCCGGTTTGGTGCCGCAGATGGCGATCCGGCAGCCTTCTTCGGCGAATTCCGCCGCGATCGCTTTGCCAAAACCGGAGTTGCCGCCGGTGATCACGGCCACTTTTCCGCGCAGATTCAAATCCATCGCGTCCCGCTCCTTACAGAATAATGCTTCGCCTTGATCAGCGCTTCCTTATTCTTGTTCTGTTTCCAAACCCAGGTATCGCGCCGGGTTCGTCTGCACCATTTTCCTGACCTCATCGGCGGAAAAACCGATATTCAGCATCGTGGCGATATACATCCGCATCAGTTCCGGCTCCGGGGGATTCCAGGGGCCGAAGGCGTCGGAACTCATGATCGCGTGATCCACGCCTACCGCCTCAATGGACTTGGCGATGTCTTTCGGATCGACCCGGACGTGCATCGGCATACAGGCGATAAAAGTATGCTCGATCCAGGCGCCTGCCGCGGCCGCTTCCGCCTGCTGCTCCGCCGTGCCGGAGACGGACTTGATATGGGGATGAGAGAAGGTGAAGCGGACGCCTTTTACCGCCGCCAATTCCGCCAGTTTCAAAGTTTCCGCCGGGCTGAGATGCCCGGATGAGACCGCCATGCCGTAATGCCTGGCGATATCCATGATGTCAGACACTTCCGCTTTGACCTTGCCTGCTTCGTCCAAAACCGTGATGCCGCCGTTTTCTCTCCGCACCGTGTCGTCGATCTGCGGGCAAAAAGCCCGGATCCGGTTCAGCGTAACGCCGCTTCTGGCGATATCGTTCCGGGAACTCCAGGTGGGCATAAACACGACTTTCCCGCCCAGCTCCCCCGCCAGAGCCACCGCCGCCGGGCTCAGGCCGCCGACAGTGTAGTTCAGTGTGACCGAACCCATGACCATAACGCCTTCCACCAGCCGCGAGAGTTCGTAAGCCTGCATGACCGTAGGCCAAACGTGGGATTTCAGCACATAGCCGCGCAGCCCGCACTCTTTGGCCATGACCGCCCAGTCATAATTGCTGATCCGCGAATCGTAACTCAGTGACAGCTCCGGGTAAGAGTGGGCATGGACGTCCACTGCCCCGCGCAGCAGTTCTTCCGCAGTGTTTGACATAAGTCGCGCCTTTCTGACAGAATATTGTGTTAAATCAAGGAACTCAGATAGCCGGTAAAAGCCCGGCAGGAACCAAAAGCGCTTATGTCTCTCAGTTTTGCCAAAAATTCCCGCGTCTTTTCCTCGCCCAGCACCGGGGCCATCTGGAAACGGCTCTTATTTTCCAGCATGGCCTGGGAAAGCGGAAACTCCGGAGAGCCGCTGGGTTTCGGCGCCTCGGCCGTGAAAGCCCTCCCGTCCTTCGTGGCCACTTCCGCCCGATAAGGCCATTCCTTCGGGTATCTGGCCGTCAGCGCCTCATCGGCGGTCACGCTCACTAATTTCGCGTAAGCCGCCGCCTCAGGAGCGCGAATGGCTTCCAAAGTGAAATCACTGATTGACAGCCCGCCTTTGAGGAGATAGGCCGCGATATTGTAATGGATGCTGAACTGCGCGTCAAGCACGGTGTCCGGCCGCGGCCGGTCCCCTTCCTCCGCCGCCATTTTGAAGGTGACGATCCGGATTTGGGCCAGATCTTCTTTTTTCAGATCGTTCGCCGCCAGACAGGCGGCCACGGCGTCCACCGCCCCGTGCATGAAACGGCAGGACGGGTAGGGTTTGAGACTGGCGCCCAGAAACCGGTATTCCGTGCCCAGGCCGCCCAGAAGGATCTCCTCATCCCACTCCCCCGCTTCGCAGCGGAACAGTCCGAATTGACCGGTCAGACTCTCGCCGGGATCAGCGAAACCCTCTCGGGCCAGCAGAGCGGAAGTGATACCGCTTTCCGCCGACTTTGCCGCGTGATAGGCGCTGTTGACGATACTGCCGTCGATTTGGTACTGACGGTAACCGCAAGCCGTGTCCGCCGCCAGACGAAGGGCGCCGCAAGTCCCCGCGGCGTCAAGTCCCAGGAGTTTCGCGGCGGCCGCGGCCACGCCCAGCGGATTACAGGTGCCGGTAGGATGAAAACCTTTGTCGTAATGCCGCGGATTGATCGCCGCCGCTACCCTGGCCGCGACTTCATAGCCGAGGATCACCGCGGCCAGCATTTCTTCGATCGAGGCGTCCAGCCACTCGCCGACGGCCAGAGCGCTCATGATCACGGCCGCACCGCTGTGTACGGTGCCTGATTCCAGGACGTCGTCAAAAGTATTGTTTCTGGCCAGGTAGGCGTTGACTGCCGCCGCGTCGCGCGCCGAGATCTTTCGGGACGAGAGCAGCACCGACGACTGTTCGGCGGCGCCAAAACCGCGGTATACCCCGGTCAGCGTATCGGCAAAAGGCCCCTTGACGCCGGCGACGCCGCAGGCAAAAGCGTCCATGATCAATTGCCGCGAATATGGAAAATCTTTGCTGTTGACTTCGGTATTGGCTGCAAAATCCGCCAGCTTTTTAGTCGCCATTTCAATCTCCTTAGAACTCGTCGGAAAATGGGAAAAAATGGATTGCAGGACAAGCCCGGAATGACGCGTTCAAGAGTTCGGGGGGCCGGGAGTTCGAGAATTCGGGAGGCCGTGGGGCCGGGACCAGAAGTTCAAGAGTCCGGGATAGAAATCCGGGCCGATTTACCCGGATTTCTACTGATCCGGAAAACCAAAAAACTATTCTTCGATCTTTTTCGTGATGGAGAAGCCGACGCCAGTCATAAAAGAGGACTTCGTGGCCTCGCCGCCTGTGACGATGATCCGGAACCAATCGGGGTTGGAGACGATCGGCAGCATGGCGCCGCTGGTGTCAGAGAATATCCAGCGCAAGCCCCGGATGACCCGACCGTTCTCATAGGTGTTGGCGAAAATGGAAGCAGGCTGAACAGACTTGCTGAACAAGTAGGCCTGGACATCCTGTTTATCCCAGCCGTGCTTGGCGATAATCCGGGCATGGTCGGGGCAGAGCAGCACCGCGTTATGGGTGAAGCGGCCCACGAACCAGGCGCGGTTGGCGTAAGAGGCCAGACCGTTGATCGTGTAGGCGTAACTGTTCAGAATACCTTCTGGGGTCTCGTTCTTCATGTCGAAAATTTCCAGCTGTGATTCCACGCCGAAGACCGTAAC
>JAISEW010000096.1 GCA_031263945.1 Gracilibacteraceae bacterium
GAGGAAATCGCGGGGGACGGTGCGATCACGGGGGACGGGGCGGATGGCCATCGCCCCCTACGCCCGCGCATTCCTCCGCCAATGACGTTTGAACTGTAACGGATTTTGGACCGGCGGCGGAATTAGGGTGGAATTACGGCAGGATTACGGGTTTATTCGGCGAATTAAGTTTTGATTAGTGCGCCGAATATTGTTTTATCTAAAAGAAGGAGTGAATAAAAATGAGTCTCGTGCCCATGAAAGAACTTTTGCTTGCCGCCCAGAAGGGGCGCTACGCGGTGGGGGCCTTCAACTGTAATAATATGGAAATCGTGCAGGCGATCATCGCCGCGGCGGAGGCGGAAAAATCCCCGGTCGTCATCCAGGCCAGCCAGGGCGCCATCAAATACGCCGGCATCGCTTACATCGCGGCCCTGACCAAGCTGGCGGCGGAAAACTCCTCCGTGCCGGTGGCCCTCCATCTCGACCACGGCACAAGTTTCGAGCAGTGCATGTCCTGCGTGCGCAACGGTTTCACCTCGGTGATGATCGACGGTTCCAAACACGCGCTGGAAGATAATATCGCTCTGACGAAAAAAGTGGCGGAGGTGGCCCATCCGCTCGGCATAACCGTGGAGGCGGAACTAGGCAAGATCGGCGGCACGGAAGATGATATCAAAGTAGAGGAATGGGACGCTCTTTTCACCGACCCGGACGAAGCGGCCTATTTCAGCCGGGAAACACAGGTCGACGCGCTGGCGGTAGCTATCGGCACGGCGCACGGGCAGTATAAGGGCGTGCCCAAGCTGGATTTTGCCCGGCTGAAAAAAATCGTGGCCAAAGTGTCCACGCCGCTGGTGCTGCACGGTTCATCCGGCGTGCCGAGCGAAGCGATCCAGGAAGCGATCGCCATCGGCGTCGCCAAGGTGAATATCGACACGAACATCCGGGAAGCTTTTGTGGAGGCCGCGCGCAAGGTCCTGAACGCCGACGCGAAGGAGATCGACCCGCGCAAGGTGCTGGGGCCGGCCCGGGAAGCGGCGACGGAAGTTATCCGGGAAAAGATCCGCGTTTTTGGCAGCAGCGGGAAGGCGTAATATGCGGTTTTTTCTTGATTCCGCCAATGCCGCCGAGATCGAGGAAGCGTGGGAAGGCGGCCTTATCGCCGGCGTGACCACGAACCCTTCGCTGGTGGCCAAAGAAGGCAAGGATTTCCACGCCCTGCTCAAAGTGATAACGGGCATCGTCGACGGCCCTATCAGCGCGGAAGTCTTGGATACGACGGCGGAGGGCATGGTGATCGAGGCGCGGGTCCTGGCCCGGGTCAGCCCTAATATCGTGGTCAAGCTGCCCGTGACCGCCGAGGGCCTGAAGGCGGCGCGCACGCTCGCGCTGGAAAAACCGCCGATAGCGACAAACGTGACTTTGGTGTTCACGCCTATGCAGGCATTGCTGGCGGCGCGGGCCGGCGCCGCTTACGTCAGCCCTTTTGTGGGCCGTCTGGACGACATCGGTCAGGACGGGCTGCAACTGGTGGACGACATCTGCCGGATCTTCGAGTTGCACGAGGTGGATTGCCGCGTCATCGCCGCCAGCATCCGGCATCCGGTACACGCTTTGGAAGCGGCGCTGCTGGGGGCGCATTTCGCCACCGTGCCGTTCGCCGTTTTGCGGCAATTGCTGAAACATCCGCTGACCGACGCCGGGATCGAGAGATTTCTTGCCGATTGGCGCGGGAGCGGTCTGGATCGCAGGGGTTCAAATTTTTGAACCCGCTTTTAACTTAAGAAGGAGGGCCTATGGAAAGAGAACTGGCGATGGAATTTGCCCGCGTGACTGAAGCCGCCGCTCTGGCGAGCGCCCGCTGGGTGGGCCGCGGCGATAAGGAAGCGGCGGACGACGCGGCGGTGGAGGCCATGCGTTCGGTTTTTGATACGGTACACATGTCCGGCACGGTGGTCATCGGCGAAGGCGAGATGGACGAGGCGCCGATGCTTTATATCGGCGAAAAAGTCGGCACCGGCGAACAGCCGGAAGTGGATATCGCCGTCGATCCGCTGGAAGGCACGAATCTCGTGGCCAAAGGCGGGGCGGGCGCTATCGCCGTCCTGGCGGCGTCCGGGCGGCACGGCCTTTTGCACGCCCCGGACATGTATATGGAAAAAATTGTCGTCGGGCCGGCGGCAGTCGGCAAAGTCAATTTGGACGCGCCGGTGCGGGAAAATGTGAATAACGTGGCCCAGGCCCTGCGCAAGGCCGTGAATGAACTGACCGTGGTCGTGCTGGACCGGGAGCGCCACGCGGACATTATCCGGGAATTGCGGGAATGCGGGGCGCGCATCCGCCTGATTTCCGACGGCGACGTCGCGCCGGCGGTGGCCTGCGGCATCGAGGGCAGCGGCATCGACATGATGCTCGGTGTGGGCGGCGCGCCGGAAGGGGTGCTGGCGGCGGCGGCCATGCGCTGCCTCGGCGGCGAGATGCAGGGCCGGCTGTGGCCGGAAGACGAGAACGACGTCAAACGGGCCGCGGCGCTCGGGATCGGCGACGTGCGCAAATTGCTGCTGATGGACGATCTCGTCAGCACGGACGATATATTTTTCGCGGCTACGGGCATTACGGAGGGATCGCTGCTCAAAGGCGTCACTTTCGGTCAGGGCAGCGCGACGACTCACACGCTGGTCATGCGCGGCAAAACGGGCACGATCCGTTTTATCGAAGCCCAGCATTTCTTTGACCGCAAGCCGAAATACGCGATAAAAGGCGCGTTTTAAGAGGAAAGGAATGGACCAGCCATGAAAAAAATTATCCTTTTGGCCGTCAGCCTGTTGTTATTGCTCACCTTTTCCGCCTGCGGCGGCGGCGGAACACCGCCGGCGGCCAGCACCCCCCCGCCGGCGGAAGTTCCGGCGGACACTCTGACGGGAGAGACCGTTGAAATACTCGCCGCGGTGGTCGCGGCGGCGGGCGAAGCGGCGGAAGCGCCCTTGCCGCAGTCGTTTGAGGATCAGGTGACAGCGGAAAACTGCCAGGGGATGCTGGGACTGACCCCGGAGCAGTTTGCCGAATATGTCACGGACGCTTATGTTTCCAATGCCGCTCTGACTACCTCCGCGCACGAGGTCGCCCTGGTCAAATGCAATGACCCGGCCGCGGCCGCCGAAGTCAAGGCTTTGATCGCCGAGGGTTTCGATTCGCAAAAATGGGTCTGCGTCCTGCCGGATGAAAGCAGCGTCGTCGATTCCGGCAGTTATGTCCTGCTGCTCGCGACGAGCAGCGACTACGCCGAGGCTTTGACCGCCGGTTTCACCGCGCTGGCGGCGGATAACACCGGCGAAAAGATCGTGTTTTACACCAGCCCGCGCTAAGTCCCGATGCTTTTTTCCAGCCTCACGTTTCTCTATTGGTTCCTGCCCTTGGTGCTGGCGCTGTATTTTATCACGCCGGCGCCGGGCGGTTCCACGCGCTGGCGCAACGCGGCCCTGCTGATCGCCAGTCTCGTGTTTTACGCCTGGGGCGAACCGGTCTATGTGCTGCTCATGGCGGCGGAATCCGTCGCCGGCTGGGTCTGCGGCCTGTTGATCGAACGCTGGCGGGGGCGGCCCGGCGCGCGGGCGGCCCTCATATTATCGCTGGTCGTGGGCATCGGCGCCCTGATGTTTTTCAAATATGCCAATTTTTTCCTGGGAAACATCAACACGCTCTTCGGCGCGACGATCGCGATGCTGCGCGTCACCTTGCCGATCGGCATAAGTTTTTACACCTTCCAGATATTGAGCTATACGATCGATCTTTACCGGGGGCGCGCCAATTTGCAGCCCAACCTGCCGGCTTTTTGCATGTATGTGATGCTGTTCCCTCCGCTGATCGCCGGGCCGATCATCCGTTATGTGGATGTGGAGCGCGCGCTGAGTGAGCGGCGGCATACGCTGTCGGAATTCGCCCTCGGGGTCCGCCGTTTTGTTATCGGTTTGGGAAAAAAGGTGCTGATCGCCAACGTCCTGGGCGAACTGGCCGCTCTGGCCAAGGCCAGCGAGGAAAACAGCCTGCTTTTCGCCTGGGTGTACATAATCGCTTACGCTTTTCATATATATTTTGATTTCTCCGGCTACAGCGACATGGCGCTGGGCTTGGGGCGCATCTTTGGGTTCCGTTTTCTGGAAAACTTCAACTACCCCTATATCGCCCGGAGCATCACCGAATTCTGGCGGCGCTGGCATATCTCCCTCTCCGGCTGGTTTCGCGACTATGTCTACATTCCGCTCGGCGGCAACCGCGTCACGCCGGCCCGGCATATCTTCAATATTTTTGTGGTTTGGTTCCTGACCGGATTTTGGCACGGCGCCGGCTGGAATTTCATCATCTGGGGTATGTATTTCGCTATGCTGCTTTTGCTGGAAAAATATGTATTGCGAGATCTGCTGACGCGCCTGCCCCGTCCGGCCGCTCACGCCTGGGTGGCGCTCTGCGTTCTCGTCAGCTGGGCTTTTTTCGACGCGCCGACGCTGACGGCGGCCACGCAAACCATCGGGCATATGTTCGGCGCCGGCGTGGATTCATGGGCCGGCGTCGATTCCCTGTACTATCTGCGCAGTTACGCCGTGCCGCTCCTGATGGCCGCCGCCGGCTGTACGCCGCTGCCTGCCCGCCTGTGGGCCGCCTGCCCCGGCGCGCGGCTGAAAGCGGTGGCGGAGCCTTGTCTGGTCGCCGCTCTGCTGCTCTTAGTCACCGCGTACCTCGTGGACGGCTCCTTTAACCCGTTTATCTATTTCCGTTTTTAGGAGGCGGTCTCGAGCCGCCCTCCGCTGAAGACGCGATCGTACAAATCGTAGGAGCGATGGCAATCGCCCCGTTCTCCGCGATTTCCCCACGCCGCGCCACGCAAATGGATGACAGGAACCATGGGCGGATTGCCATCCGCCCCTACGGAAATCCCCACGGCGCAACCGTATTCGTCCGCCGCCTTACCGTTGGCGGCATCACAATAACATCGTGACGGGCATGGATTCCGGGACAAGCCCGGAATGACGTGGGAAATGGATGAATGGCGCAGGCGGGTCGCGACCTACCCACAAATTTGTCATGCACCCACAGGAGGCGCTCTTCTTGACAAAAAGCCCAATTTGCTGTACTATTTGGCAAAACCAGAAGCGTATTGACCGCTTTGTGGGAACGCGGCATCATCCAACCGGCGACGCGGTTTCACGCGCATAGTATCCCTTGCCGGTA
>JAISEW010000161.1 GCA_031263945.1 Gracilibacteraceae bacterium
CGTTCCACAGGTAAGCGTCCCGCCATTCATGCCGGACGTCGTGCCGGAGCGCCGCGTGCAGGAATTCGTGCGCCATGACAAAACGGCATTCTTCCTCGCTCAGGGCCGCCGCGGGGTTCAGGTATATCTCCCGCAGGCCGCAGGAGACCGCCGCCACGCTGATTTCCATCCGTTGGCAAATTATGGGATCTTCGATCAGTTTAAAATCGGCGGCGATGGCGCCCAGCAGCGGATAAGAGGAAATAAACCACATTTTGGCCCGCGCCGCCGCGGACTTGGGCGAGCGCCATTCGCCTGAGTCTAAAGTCTCCTGATAGCCCGCCGCCACGCTGACGGCGCTTTGCACCGCCAAATTGAGGCCCGCCGCGAAAAGCGCCGGCCAGCTCCTGATTTGCCGGCGGGCGTGAACAGGCGCGGCGGCGGAGACGTCGAAGATCATGTCGGGGACGTTATTGCCCGCCGTGCCAAAGCCGCTGTATTCCGGGTTCATTCCCTCGACGCTCAGGCGGCGGTACAGTTTTTCCTCGTCGCCGGCCCCGGTGAGCCGGGCCGCTTCCCGGCAGGAGGGATCGAGTTTTAAGTCCGCCAGAAATTTTTCCGCCACGCAGTCGCAGGCTATATTCCAAAAAATGGGATTTTCTTTTTCGATAAAATGCTCCATCCCCAAATGCAGCAGGCAATGGGCCAGCGTCCGCGCCCAGACCCCAGGTTCGGCCCGCAGTTTGGGGTGGCAGTAGATCTGGCCGCTGCGCGACACTTTCGCCAGGCCGCCGGCGGGAAAAGGCATGCCCTCGCGCCGCACCACGCTGGCCCGGTCGAGCAGCGGCGCGAAAATGGGATGACGGAGCAGCGCCGCGTACCCCAGCTGGAAATTTTTCAGCGCCAGATCGCCTTGTTCATTCGCTTTCTGTCTGCCCTTCGCCATTAGGACACCTCTAAAAATTCACTCATCGCCGTTATTTTTCCTTCTTTTCCGCCAGCCGGGGCAGATCGCGGACGATCTCCGCCATGAACCAGTCGGGCAGCGACTCGCCGTCCGCCGGGGCCACGGTCATCTGGGCGATTTCCAGGCTCAGGGCGGCCAGATCTTTCATCAGGGCTTTCGCTCTCGTCGCCAGGGCCAGCACCGTCCCGGAGAGGCCGGTTTTGTCGCGGGGCAGCTCCTTGATGAGCTGAGCTCGGAAACTCTGGGCCAGGAAATACAGCACGTCTCGCTCCGCGGGGGCGGAAGGCCATTTCTGCCCGCCGCCTATGATAGTCGACAGGGCGTAGCGGCTGCGGATCTGTTTGACAAAAGCCCGGAACTGCGCCGCGTGCTGAGGCGAGAGACAGCCGGCGGTCAGTATCTCCAGTTCCTGATCCGTAATGCCGTCGCCGTAGCTGTGCAGGGCGTCGGAGAGCATGTGCCATGAGCGCGGCGTGGAAAACGGCTCCTCGGTTTTGGGCGGCTGCCGCCAGAGATGGTCGGGCCGCAGCCCTATATATTCGAGGATATGCGGATGGATCCCGTTTTGCCCGGCCCACTCCAGCCAGTCGCGGTGGCGCGCGACGAGTTCAACGTGAAACATGCGGTTGACGAGGGCCGAAGACATGGGTTTGACGATGGCGTTGTCCTGGGCGCGGTTGCCGGCGCCGATGATGATCGAGCCCTCCGGCAGGCGGTATTCCCCGATACGGCGGTCATGGATCAGGCTGTAGAAGGCTTTTTGCACCTCCTGCGAGCAGGCGTTGAGTTCGTCGAGAAAAAGGCAGTAAGCCTCCGAACGGGCGATTACCCGCGGCGGGCAAAACACGCTTTTTCCCTCGATGATCTGCGGCACGCCGATGATGTCCTCCGGCGCCAGCTGACTGCCCAGGAGCGAGACGCAGGGCAGACCCATTTCGGCGGCGAAACGCTCCACAATAGAGGATTTGCCGATGCCCGGCGCTCCCCAGATGAATACGGGGCGGATCGTGGCGATGTTCAGCAGGACATCCATCAGCTGCGATTGATTTACATTAATTGGTATATTCATAAGGCTCCATCTTGACAAAACGCCTGAATTTGTAGTATTATTTATATTAACAGTTCTATGACTGTAACTGATGATAAGTGAGCGATCTTTTAGCGGAGGTGAAAATTATGAATATCGATATTCATTTAACAAACGCGAACATCAAAACATTCCTGCGGAAAAACAAAACTTTCTTGATTTATGGGTTGGTTTTGCTGGCTGCGTTCGGGATTTTCTTCCTTTCACACTTTTTCCAGACAGTTTCCTCCTGGCTTTGGCCGCAGCATTCCACTGCGGTCCAGTGGCTCTATCCCTCTTTGTTTCTGGATATGCTCGCTTTTATTCTCGTCGCTTTACTGTGCCTGTATAAAATACTCGGCGCCGCAGCGCCAAAGGACGGGGCGCCCGCCATCGGGAAATGGCCGGGGCTTTCCTGCGCGGCTATAGCGCTGCTGATGGTCGCGGCGCTGTTTACCGGCACGGTATATGCCGGCTCGCTGGGGATACCCGG
>JAISEW010000130.1 GCA_031263945.1 Gracilibacteraceae bacterium
CCTGGTCGCGTCCATAACCGCAAAGAGCGGCTCCCATACCATTCTCGGCGATAAATTAACTTCATGTATTCCCCGAAAGGCGTTCAGTTTGAGGAACACATCGCTGGAATGCCTATCCATAAACAAAAATATGCTCTCAAGAATCGTAGATTTTCCGACATTATTCGTTCCCGCTATCAGCGTCACCGGACGAAGGGCGTCAAGGGTGAATTTCTGGAAACAGCGGAAATTGTTAAGAGTTAGCTTGGTGATCATCTTTTTCCTCCTCCACAACAAGACAGCCTCATACGCCGTACCGCTCCAAATATTCCTCCATGCGCCGGCGAACGCCGTCGTTCATCAAAACAGTCCCGTCGACCGGGCGGTCGTGCAGGCACTCGATGATATCCCTCACCGTCACCAGCGGATATGTCTTGATCCCCTCTTTTACCTCCAGCTCGCGGATAGCGCTCATATCGCTTCCGCCCCGCTCCATCCTGTCCACCGAGACCACCAGCCCCGTCACCTTTACCTCCGCCCGGCGCAAAAGCGGCAGACACTCCCGCACGGCTGTTCCGGCTGTGATGACGTCCTCGGTGATGAGGACGCGGTCGCCCGCCTTCAGAGAATAGCCGACCATCCCGCCGCCTTCCCCGTGATCCTTTTCTTCTTTACGGTTAAAACAATAGCCCACGTTGAGACCTTCCTCAGCGAGGGCGATCGAAGCGGCCACCGCGAGCGGGATCCCCTTGTAGGCCGGGCCAAAGAGCGCCGTCGGCTCCCGCATCAGGCCCGACTCTATGTTTTCCATGACGCAGGCGGCGTAAAACCTGCCCAGCCGGGCGATCTGGCCTCCCCGCCGGTAATTGCCCGTATTGATAAAATACGGCGTTTTCCGGCCGCTTTTCGTGGTAAAATCACCGAACAACAGAGCGCCGGCGCGCGCCATGAACACAATGAAGTCGTTTTTATAAGGCGAGCGTTTCATTGATTTCCTCCATTAAAACAACAGCCTGCGCGGCTATGCCTTCCTCCCGCCCGACAAAACCAAGCCCTTCGGTGGTCGTGGCTTTGAGCGACACCCTCTCCGCGGGGATGCCCAGCGCCCCGGCGATCTTCTCCCGCATCTCCGCGAAATACGGGGTCAGCCGCGGCTGCTCCGCCATGACGACGGCGTCGATATTGCCGACCGCCCAGCCGGCCGCCGCCGCCTTTTGCCGCACCAGGGCCAGCAAGCGGAGGCTGTCGGCGCCCTTATACGCGGCGTCCGTGTCCGGAAAATGCCGGCCGATGTCCCCCAGAGCGCAGGCGCCCAGCACCGCGTCCATGACGCTGTGCGTCAGCACGTCGGCGTCGGAATGGCCCAGAAGTCCGCGGGCAAAGGGAATCTTCACCCCGCCCAGCACTAAATCGCGCCCCGCCGCCAGCCGGTGGGCGTCAAATCCCAGCCCTATTTTCATGACGCGCCTTCTTCCCGCGCCCGCAGGATCGCTTCCGCGAGCAGCAAATCAACGCCGGTCGTGATTTTGATATTTTCTTCCCAGCCGGGCAGCAAACGGACTTCTCCCCCATACCGCTCCACCAGCGAAGCGTCGTCAGTCACGCCGGCCTCCCCGCCGGCGGCCGCGTACGCCGCCGTCAAGAGATCCCGGGCGAAAAACTGCGGCGTCTGCGCGGCGCGGAGAGTGTGGCGCGGCGGGGTGTTTTTCACCCGCTCCCCGTCGCCTGTCTCTTTTATCGTATCTTTGACCGGCAAAGCCGCGACCGCCGCCGCCATATCCCAGGCGGCCAGCAAAAAAGCGATCAGATCCCGCTCGGCGAGCAGCGGCCGCGCGCCGTCATGCACGACCACCCGCCGAACGGAGGGCGGCAGCAGACGCAGCGCGTTTTGCACCGAAAACCGGCGCTCCTCGCCGCCGCCTGTGATCACCGGTTTGGCCAGCTCATAGGTTTCCGCCAGACGGCGCAGATTTTCCGCGTCCTCCGGCGCCACCGGCACGATCACCGTATCCACCAGAGCGCACGCCTCAAACACGCGCAGCGTGCGGATTATGACGGGGACGCCCCGCAAAGGCAGAAACAGCTTGCCGACCGGTCCGCCCATGCGCCGGCCCCGGCCCGCCGCCGGTATGATCGCGGCGGTTTTCGGCAAATCAATATCCATTCGCCAGCGCTTCTTGCTCCATGCCGCGTTTCGGCCTGGCAAAAATCATCCGCCCCGCGGCGGTCTGCAGCACCGTCGTCACCAGCACCGGTATCTCCTGGCCGATATGCCTGCGCCCGCCGTCTATCACGATCATCGTTCCGTCGTCCAGATAAGCGACTCCCTGACTCGCTTCCTTGCCTTCCTTCATCACCTGCACATACATTTCTTCTCCCGGCAGCACCACCGGTTTGAGCGAATTCGCCAGCTCGTTGATATTCAGCACCTTGACGCCCTGCAGCTCCGCCACTTTGTTCAGATTGTAGTCGTTGGTCAAAATCGGGCAGTTGAGCGACTGAGCCAGCCGCACCAGTTTGCTGTCGACTTCCGCCACGTCGTCGAAATCTTTTTCGGATATTTCCACCGGTATGTGTTCCGCGCGGGAGATCTCATTCAGGATATCCAGTCCGCGCCTGCCCCGGTTCCGTTTTAAGAGATCGGAGGAATCCGCGACATGCCGCAGCTCATCCAGCACAAATGAAGGCACCAGCAAAATGCCGTCCATAAAACCCGTTTTCACGATATCCGCGATCCGGCCGTCGATGATCACGCTCGTATCAAGCACCTTGTACTGCGCGCCCCTCTTAGTCGCCGCTTCCTGCGACTTTTTGGCTTCTTTCTGTTTTTCCGCTTTTTCCGCCTTGTTGCGCGGTATAGCTGTAACGAGATGCCACAGATCCCCTTTGCGCTTGACGCCGACCGTCATGCCGACATAGCCCAGAAGCAAACTGACCACCACGCTGAGGATCGTGCCGAAATACGGTATCGAGGAAAACGAACGCTGAAACATCGTGGCGATAAAGAGTCCCACGATGATGCCGACGCAGGCGCCTAAGAGATCCGCGGCCGGCATGTTCGTCAAAAGAGATACGATAGCTTTCGCTGCTTTAATAAAAAGCCGGATAATAAAAGGTGCTATAATAAATCCGATGATTGCGAATAAAATAATGAAAACCGCGTATGCCGCCAGCAGCCGCAGCGGCGAATCCAGATAACCGTGAAATACATAATTTTCCACCTGGGAAGTCTTATATACCAGCACCGCTCCCCCGGCGCCGGCGACCAAAGCTATGATCGCCCGGAATATTTTACTGACCATTTTTTTCACCTCCTTTCTTTAATTAACGTTATATTCATTATATCATTAATCTGCAAGAAAAAAAAGCATTTAATTTTTCTTGCCAGACGCGCTTGCTTATGGTAAAATATCTTGGATTCATCAATTTCCGCGCAAAGGGGGTGACCATATGCCAAATATCAAATCCGCCATCAAAAGAGTGCGCCTGAACGGTCTGAGAAATCAGCGCAACACCGCCGCCCGCTCCGCTTTGAAGACGTCGCTGCGCCGTTTTGAGGAATCCCTCGGCCGGGAAGACGCTGTCAATAATTTCCAAAAAGCCTGCTGCGCTTTGGATAAAGCCAAATCCAAGGGCTTGATTCATAAAAACAAGGCCGCGCGCAAAAAATCCCGTCTCGCGAAGCGGCTGGCCGCCAGTACCAAAATCGTCCTGGCCAAATGACGCCCGCCACAGGCGGAAAGGGACGGCGCATGTCTTATACCAAAGAACGATCCCGCGCGAAAACCGGCCGCCCGCGGCCCCGTTTCCTGCGCGGACTTTGTTTTTGCCTGATTTTCCTGCTGGCCGCTCCGGCCTACGCGGGGGAAATTTCACACGCGAATCCGAGCCGGGCGGAAATCGCAGCGAAATTAGAGGCGGCCGCCCAAGCGAAAGCGATCCCCAGCGTCATTCTTAAAACCATCGCCTATGTGGAATCGGGCTGGCGGCAATGGGACGACTCCGGCCGCGCCATAGGCGACGATCCCGGTTTGACCCGCCCCGCTCTCGGCATAATGCAGATCGCGAGTTACGACCCGGCGGACGCCGATTTGGTCCGGCGGCTGAAATACGACATAGACTTTAATATTGAATACGGCGCCGACCTTCTGAACAGAAAATGGCTGAATACCCCGACCATCGGCGACAATGACCGCAACGTGCTGGAAAACTGGTATTTCGCTATCTGGGCTTACCACAGCTGGTCCACGGTCAATAATCCGCAGGACAGAGCGATGATCGGCGAAGTGCCCTATCAGGAGGCGGTTTACCGCCGGGCGGCCGCGGAGTATTTTCCCGGCTTTGTGACGCCGGCGGAGATAACGCGCATCGACCCGGATCTTTTGCCGCCCGGTTATCTGCCGGAAATTGATTCCAAGTGGGAAACGCCGGAACCGCGTCATTACGGTGATCTGGACGGAGAGCCGGCGTCTCGGCCGCCGCTGGTCAGCATGATAAAACCCCAGGGCGGGTTCAGCGCCGCGGAGCGTTTGGCTCAGACTAAGTGGCCTTACGGCAGCGAAACCGTCGTCGTCGCCCGTGGCGATGATTTTCCTGACGCTTTGGCCGGAGCGCCTCTCGCGGCTTATTATCAGGCCCCGATCTTGCTGACCGATCCGGAGCGCGTGGAGGAAAGCCTTCTCGCCGTTCTCGGCGCCCTGACCCCCGCCCGCCTGATCATTCTGGGCGGCGAAGGAGCCGTCAGTTCGGCGGTCGAATCAGAACTCCGGGCCGCCATGCCCTGGCTGAGGGAAACCATCCGCGTCGCCGGCGCCGACCGCTATGAGACGGCGGCCCGGATCGCCGCTTTTTTGCCGGCGAGCGAGGGGGTGGCGCTGGCTACCGGCCGGGATTATCCCGACGCGCTGGCGCTGGCTTCCGCGGCGGCGGCGCGCGGGACGCCGCTCCTGCTGACGCGGGAGGATAGCCTGCCGCCGGCCACCGAAGCCGTTTTGCGGGAGAGAGGCCCGCGGCAGGTGTGGGTCGCCGGCGGGGAAAGCGTGATCAGTCCGCGGGTTTTGCAGGCTGTGGAAGAACTCGGTCTCGCGGCGTCCGTCCGGCGGTACGCGGGAGCGGATCGCTATGAGACGTCCGCCGCCATAGCCGCGGAATTTTATCCGGACGGCGGCGTCGTTTATCTGGCGGAAGGCCGCGGTTATACCGGCGCTCTGCCGGCGGCGGCCGCGGCGGCGACGGCCGGCGGATGCCTGCTCCTGATTGGCGGCGATGGCGCCGATTCCGCCGCGGAACGCTATCTGCGCGAAGTCAAAACGATAAACGAGCTTGTTTTTGTCAGCGCCGGCGGCGACGAGGCCCTATGGGCGCGGATATTGGCCCCGCTGGGTTTGGAAGAGTGATATGAACGATAAAACCAAAAACATCATCGGCAATTACTTACGCGGCCGGCTGCGCTGCACGGAATTCGCCCTGACCAACGCCTGCATCGCCAAATGCACGTTTTGCAATATATGGAAACAGAAGCCCAAGGTTTTCGTCGATCGGGAAAAAGCGCTCACGGCTATCGACCGGCTGGCTGATTTCGGCGTCTCCCACATAACGCTGACCGGCGGCGAGCCGCTCCTGCACCCGCATGTGATCGAATTTGCCGCCCGCGCCACCAAACGCCGCGTCAACAACGCCGTGCTGCTGGCCGCCCCCGCCCTCCTTTTGCGCAAAGAGACCCCGCGCCGTCTGGAGGACGCCGGCTGCGACCTCGTCAGCATCTCTTTTGATTCGGGTGATCCCGCGACCATGGCCGCTTCCCGTCAAATCCCGAATATCATGGACGAAATGAAAAAAGCGATGGAAGCTTTGAAGCAAACCGCCCTGAAGACCATGGCCTCCGTGCTGATCTGGAACGAAAACCACGACAAAATGGAGGACGTGTGCCGCGAAGCGCAGGATATGGGCTTTGATTTTATTTCCCTCAATTATCCAACTTTTTCCAATTCAGACGTCTACGAACTGGGCGGCGACGGGATCAGCCTGCCGCGCTCCAGAGTGATCGAAGCGATGGAAGACGCCATCCGCCTCATTCAGTCGCGTAAATACCGCATCATCAACTCCGTCCGCTCCATGCGCAATATAATCGACTATCTGAAAGATCCCGCCACGGCGAAATTCCCTTGTTTCGGCGGCACGCGCGTGCTGTTCGTGGACTGGTTTTTCAATGTGCATCCCTGTATGCAGCTGCCGGATGTGCAGGGCAATATCCTGACCATGGCGGAAAAAGACCTCTCCCGCCCGGCCTGCAACGATTGCAACATGAGCTGGTACCGCGATTTCAGCATGCTGCACAGCGGGTGGCGCTCCATCCCCGCTCTTTGGGAATCAGTGACCGGCAATCGCGGACTCCTTTAGGACGGGAAGGCGCGGCGTGAAACAAAAATCGCGGCTGGACGTGCTGCTGACGGAACGCGGGCTGGCGCCCAGCCGGGAAAAAGCGCGAGCCCTCGTCATGGCGGGACATGTTTACACGGGGACGGAGCGGCTGGACAAACCCGGCCATCTTTGCGCCTTGGATATTCCGCTGACTGTGCGCGGCGACCCGCCGCCATATGTATCCCGCGGCGGACTGAAGCTGGCGCGGGCCGTCGAGGTGTTCGCCCTGGACTTCACCGGCGCCGTCGTCGCGGATCTGGGCGCTTCCACCGGCGGTTTTACGGATTGCGCCCTGCAAAACGGCGCCTTGCGCGTGTACGCCGTGGACGTCGGTTACGGCCAGCTGGACTGGCGGCTGCGGCAGGACGACCGCGTCCGCTGTCTGGAACGGACGAACGCGCGCTACCTGACGGAGGATAGCCTAGGCGAAAAAGCCGCTGTCGCCGTATGCGACGTCTCGTTCATTTCCGTGACAAAAATCCTGCCTGCCATGCGGCGTGTCCTGTGTGAAGACGGGCAAGCGGTCGTCCTGATCAAACCGCAGTTTGAGGCGGGCCGTCTTTACGTCGGAAAACGGGGCGTCGTCAAAGATCCGTGTGTCCACGCCGCCGTTATCCAAACCGTTTTGACAGCGGCGGCCCGCGAGGGCTTCGTGGCGCGGGGGCTCACTTATTCGCCGCTGCGCGGGCCGGAAGGCAATATAGAATATCTGGTCTGGTTCGGTTTGACCGGCGACGGCGGTTTTGACGAATCCGCCGTAAAAGCGGTGGTCACGGCAGCGGCGGCGCTGCCCTTCAAATAAAAATCATAAATCGTGGCGCGGGTTTTTTTGGACGATATTGATCCCGTTGGAGATAGCCGCTATGATGTCGGCCTTAGCTTGCGTGGACATGGCGCGGGCGCGGGCAAAAGCGTTCCCGGCCGAGGAAACTACATAACGCGGCGGCAGATTATTCAGGGCATAGGCCCGGATGTCCGCGACGCAACGGGA
>JAISEW010000084.1 GCA_031263945.1 Gracilibacteraceae bacterium
GCGGGGGTTGTTTTTCGCAAACACCCTATGGCCAAGGGCGCTGATCGGTCAGGCTGCCCGGTGTCCGATACTTGGAAAATCATCATTAACTATGAAGAGGAGACAGATGTATGATATCCGAGGCGGAACAGCCATACACAAGCTCTATCTGAGCCCGCAAAAAAGGTTCTCAGAGGACATCGATCTGGTACAAATCAGACCGGAGGGTATTGGCCCGACCCTCTTCAAACTAAGGGAGACGTTGGCATTTCTCGGCGAGCCAAAAACCAAGCGAAAAGCAAACAACAACCTGTTGGTCTACAGCTTCGAGGCAACGGAGCCGCCCTTTTCGAGTCACAAGTTGAAAATAGAAATAAACTGCCGGGAACACTTCTCCACCCTCGGTTACACCAATATTCCCTTTGCGGTAAACAGTCCTTGGTTTTCCGGCGAGTGCCGGATCACAACCTACGAATTTGAGGAACTGATCGGCACGAAAGTCAGGGCCCTTTACCAACGGAGAAAAGGCAGGGATCTGTTCGACCTTTATCTTGCGTTGAAGAACAGACCGCTTGACTTGATAAAAACGATTGAGTGCTACCGTGAATACATTTCGTTTGCCGGGGCAGCGGCGCCGAGCGGAAAGCAGTTCCTGAGCAATCTTGAAGAAAAAATGCAAGACCGGTTTTTCCGCAGCGACGTCAGCAATATCATAGGCCCAGAAATCAAATATGATCCGGACGAAGCATTTGCGGTTGTCTGCAACGCTCTTCTTCCCATAATGACTTGAACCTAAAAAAGCACTGACTGTTGCAATTCGCAGTCTCTATCCATCGCAAGCTGCTTGATATTTTCAACCGCACAGGCTGAATTATTTTAAATGAACACCGGTCATAAGGCCGGTGTTTTATTTTGGAGGTATGGCTATGCTTTTGCCGATCGTCATGATCATTCTCTGTCTCACGGGCGGCGGGGCCGCCTTTTTCTTTATCAGGCGAAAGGAAAAAACCCGGTATAAGGACAAAGGCGCACCCGCCGCCGTCACCGCGAGCGAGTTTATCAACGTCAAAGATATACGCGGCAATTTCCTCTACACCCGCGACGGACTCATGCTCTGCTATCTGAAACTGACGCCCGTGAGCATTGACCTTTACTCCAAGACCGAGAAAAAAAACCTCGTGCGGACGCTGACCGCCGAAATGTCGGCCGCGCAATTCCCGTTTAAGTTCATCGCCGTTTCCCGCCCTATCGACATCGCGCCCCTTTTGACTGAGCTGCACTCTTTGCTGATGACCTCCGACTCAAAACAGCGGGAGCTTCTCCGCTCTGAGATGGTCGAGATGTCAAATTTTGCCATGGGCGGCGATATTGTCGAGCGGCAGTTTTACCTTATCCTGTGGGACAAGGCGCTTGAAGGCGCGGAGCGTGAGCTTATGGGCCGGGCGCGTCTCACAGCCGAGATTTTCAGGAGCAGCAAAATATCCTGCGAAGTGCTGGATCAACAGGACATTGTGCGGCTGTGCAATCTCGTCAACAATCCGAGCTACACGCATATTGAGGATAACAGTTTTGAGGCGGCCATCCCGCTGATCGAAGGGGGGATCAGGTTATGAGGACAGGCAAAGGGAAAAAGAAAAGCGAAGGGGCCGCGCCCGTCAATCAGGCTTTGCTCAACGTCATCACGCCGATGGGGCTGGAAATCAGGCGGAGCAGTCTGGTCATCGGCGAAAACACCGGCAGAGTGTACGGCATCGTCAAATATCCGCAAAAAGTGGACATGGGCTGGCTCTCCAAGATCACCAATATACCTGGGACCATTGTGTCCATCGGCTTCAAACCCGTGGATAGCAGCACTCTTATCTCCGCTATCTCCAAGAGCATCATCCAAAACCGGGCGGCGGCGGATGGGGCAAAAGACCCGCTGACCCGGCAGAGAGCGGAAAAGGCCGCCGAGGACGGCGATAAGATCATGCTGCAAATCGACCAAAACGGCGAAACTGTCGGCCTGATGTCCGTTTCCATCATGCCGATCGCCCATGACGACAAAACGTTTGCGAAGGTGACGCGCCGGGTGGACAGCGTTCTCGGTGTGATGAAATGCAAGGGCCGGGCGCTGGCGAGTTTGCAGAAAGAAGGTTTGCAAAACATCTCCCCGACCTTCCCGACTGTCGCGGGGATCGAAAACATCATCCAGCGGATCGTGCCGATGAGTACCTTTATCGGCGGTTTCCCCTTCGCGAGTTCCGGCCTTAACGACGGCACCGGGTATTTCATCGCCAAGGACAACAGCGGCGGGCTTATCATCGCCGACACCTGGAAGCGCGGCGACGACAGGACCAACAGCAACTGGATTTTTATGGGCGTGGCCGGGGTGGGAAAATCCACCGCCGTCAAGCATATCGCCCTCGCGGAATATATGAAGGGGACAAAACTGATTTTTGTCGATCCGGAAAGCGAGTACAAGGACCTCTGCCTGAACCTGGGCGGCGACTGGATAAACGCCGGGGGCGACAAGCGCGGCCTGCTCAATCCTTTGCAGATACGCCCCGCCCCGCGCGACAGCGATGAGGACGATAAAAAAGGCGACGAGGGCTCGCCGCTTTACGCTGATGAGGGCTGCGGCCTGAGCGATATGGCTCTGCATATCAAAAACTTGGAGATTTTTTTCAAACTGTATATTCCCAGCCTGTCCGACATGAAGCGCGCTATCCTCAAACAGGCCGTCATTGAGCTTTACAATGAGTTTCACATCGACTGGGACACCGACGTCCAGCGACTGAAAAACACCGATTTCCCTACGTTCACCGACCTCTATGACCTTTTGGACAAAAAGGCGAAAGCGGAAAAAGCCGGTGAACTGAAAGATCTGGCCCTGCTGATCCGCGATCTGGCCCACGGCAGCGACCAATTCCTCTGGAACGGGCATAGCACCGTGGAAACCTCGTCGCGTTGCATCTGTCTGGACACCCATTCCCTGCAGAACACGGGCGACAACATCAAGCGGGCGCAGTATTTCACGCTGCTGTCGTGGTGCTGGCAGCAGATGAGCAAAGACCGCAGCGAGCGCGTCCTGCTGGTCTGCGACGAAGCCTATATGATGATCGACGAAAACGTACCGCAAAGCCTTGTCTTTTTGCGGAACGTGGCCAAACGGGCGCGGAAGTACGAGGCGGGGCTGGTTATCATCAGTCACTCGGTTGTGGATTTTCTCTCCCCGAACATCAAACAGTACGGGCAGGCGCTGCTTGATATCCCCTGCTATAAGGTCGTCATGGGAACGGATGGCAAGAATCTTATGGAAACAAAGGAGCTTTACAACCTGACCGAAGCGGAGGAAGAGCTGCTGCTTGCCAAAAAACGCGGCCA
>JAISEW010000088.1 GCA_031263945.1 Gracilibacteraceae bacterium
GACGAAATCGGGATTTTATGGAACGCAGAGGCCAAATACCGGCCGAATTTTCAAGTGAATGAAGGAACTGTCGTGGTGCCGACTATTTTCGCTAAGATCTGCGGAGTGGAAAAAGGGGATGTGGAGGCCTACTGGGACAGGATCAGCGGGATGGCCGCCGTAAACGCGTATGTGATCCCGCGAGCCCCGTTTTTTTCCCGGCCGGGCAATCAGCCCATCGCCCAGGCTCAGGCGTTTCTCAATAAAGGCCGTTTGGACGCGCGGGCGGTCAAAACAGCCAGTTCTTACGCCTACGCTTTTTTACCCGAGGATACGCAGGACACTATTCTGGAAAAAATCCAAGAATTGCTGGACCAGAATATTCTCCATAATATAGATGGAAATTTTTCCCGGTTAGCGCTGGCGGTTCTCTTAAATCTGGAGCGGGACATCCTGCGCCTGATACAGAATTTTGACTACACAAAAGCGATCCCTAAACTGGTCGTCATCGACACCACCGAACACATGTTTTCGCTGGAAGACTGCATCCATATGGCTTTTCTCAATTTGCTCGGGTTTGACATCGTGATTTTCGCGCCGCCGGGTTATCGCGATATTGAACATTATATCCGGGCGGAATTTTTTGAGACATATCAGGCGGGCGAGTACGCTTATAATTTGGTCGTGCCTAATTTGCGCGAACGGAAAAAACCGGATGAGCCGGAATCATTTCTGGACAAACTGTTCGGGCGGAGGAAAAGCGTTTGAAGGAGCGTCCGCGCCTGTTGGCGGTTTTCGGTACACGGCCGGAAGCGATCAAACTCGCGCCGGTGATCCGGGCTTTACGCGCCCGGCCGGAACTCGAGGTCGGCGTGGCCGTGACCGCGCAGCACCGGGAAATGCTGGATCAGGTCCTGGACCTCTTTGACCTGACGCCGGAATACGATTTGGATCTCATGCAGACCGGGCAGGAGCTTCCCGATTTAACCGGGCGGATCCTCGGCGGTCTCCAGCCGCTCCTGCGCGCGGAGCAGCCGCGTCTCGTGCTGGTGCAGGGCGATACCACGACGGCTTTCGCGGCGGCGCTCGCGGCGTTTTACAGCCGGGTATCCGTCGCGCACGTCGAGGCCGGTTTGCGCACGGAGAGCAAATATTCCCCCTGGCCGGAGGAAATAAACCGCCGGCTTGTTACCGTCCTCGCGGACTGGCATTTTGCCCCGACAGAAGCCGCCGCCGCCAATCTGCGCCGGGAAGGCGTTCCGGCCGGGCGGATCCATGTTACCGGCAACACGGTGATCGACGCCTTGCGCATGGTGACGCGGCCGGATCACCGCTTCCGCTCCGAGGCTCTGGCCGCCTGGCTCGCCGCCGCGGCCGGCCGGCGGCTGCTGCTGGTCACGCTGCACCGGCGCGAAAACTGGGGCGCCGCCCTCGGCGATATCTGCCGCGGTCTGCGGGATATATTGGCCGAGTTTCCCGACACCGCCCTTATCTTGCCTCTGCATAAAAATCCCGCCGTGCGGGCGGTAATCACGGATACGCTCGGCGCGGCGGCGGCGCCGGAGCGCCTGTGTCTGTGCGAACCGCTCGATTACGCTGATTTTGCCAACCTGATGGGGCGCGCTTATCTTATCGTCACGGATTCGGGCGGCGTGCAGGAGGAAGCGCCTTCGCTCGGCAAACCGCTCGTGGTGGCGCGCGACACGACGGAGCGGCCGGAAATCGTCGCCCGCGGCGGCGCCGTGCTGGCCGGCGCCGGCGGAGCCGCCGTCAGCGAAGCCCTGCGCCGGCTGCTGACCGACGACGCTCTTTACGCGCGCATGGCCGGCGCGGGAAACCCCTACGGCGACGGGCGCGCGGCGGAGCGGATCGTCTCCGTTCTGACGGCGGCGATATTCGGACATTGACAATGCACATGATATATAGTATGATGTTAGTGTAAACAACAGGCGATCCCATGGCAGGTCACAGGCATTGAACTAAAGGAGATTTTCAACATGGCGCAAACAAATTTGACGATACGCATTGACGAAAACATAAAGCAGGAGGCAGAGAGCTTATTTAACAAAATCGGCTTAAATATGTCCGCCGCCATCAACGTATTTTTCCGTCAGGCGATCCGGGAGCAGTCCATACCGTTCGAGCTTAAACCTTATGACGAATATTACTCCGGCGCAAAAATGGAGCGCTTAATGCATTCCATAGGGCAAGCAGAACGCGGTGAAACAGTCACAAAACCCATAACGGAGTTAGAAGGCATGGAGCATGACTGACAATGTCAGCTTCACACTTGACGGTTGGGAAGAATACACGGCATGGCAAACCGAGGACAAACGGACGACAAACGGACGATAAAGAAAATCAATAAGCTGATCCGTGATATTATCCGCAACGGCAATGCCGGAATCGGACATCCCGAACCGCTCAAAGGCAATCTGTCAGGCTATTGGAGCCGAGAAATTGACGAAAAAAACCGGTTGACTTACAAACTGCTTGATGACGGAAAAATTTTAATTGTCCATTGCAATGGGCACTACAGCGGGGGGGTAGATATTTAGCTGGTAACGACCTCCTGTTGTCTGACGATTCCTAAGGCGGCAAAAGCGCCAGCGGAGCGGATCGTCTCCGTTCTGACCCAATGAAAAAACAAAAAATTCCCTATTGACAACTCAATTCCAGTGGGATATAATAGCATTAGGTAAAGTTAGCCGCCAACAATAGCGTTCAGATGAAGTTAGCTAGTGCTAATTTAATGGCGTATCCGGTGGCGTAATTACGATGTGACAAGCATCGTCGCCACATTCGCGTACACGGTAAATTTTAATACCCCGGCTAACGGCACACTCTCCGTTAGTCGGGGCGGCGATACCTTGACGAGCGGCAGCATTGTCCGCGCCGGAGAAATTCTCACGGTAAGCTACACAGGCACGGACGAATTGATATTGAACGGCTTCGAGCAGATGGGCGATACTGACCAATACAAAGTGGTCGCGCGGCGCGACGCTCCGCCGTCCATATCCTTTGAAACCGCAACGACACCCGACCCGGTTGACAAGACCGCGTTGGAAACGGCGATAGCGCTTGCGGAAACAAAAGAGGAAAGCGATTACACGCCCAATTCTTGGAGCGCGTTGCAAGACGCGTTAAGCGCGGCGCAAGCGGTCGCGAACGACGATGACGCGACGACCGATGACGTCACAGACGCGGCGGCGACGTTAGCCGAAGCGATAAACGCGCTTATCCTCCGCGCCGACAAAACCGCGCTGACCGGGGCGATCGAAGCGGCGACGGCTTACACCGAATCCGAATACACCCCGGAATCGTGGCAGGCATTGACCGAGGCGCTGACGGCGGCGCAGAGCGTCCTTGAGGACGATAACGCGGCACCGGGCGAAGTCACCGACGCGGCGAACGCGATACAGAGCGCGATTGCGGGTCTTGCCGCGGTAGCACCCCCGGAAGAACCCGTTGACAAAACCGCGCTGAACGAGGCGATCGCGGCAGCGGCAGAGCTTGCCCCAACCGACTACACCC
>JAISEW010000150.1 GCA_031263945.1 Gracilibacteraceae bacterium
GCCGGGATCCTGAACCGGTTCTTTGTTTATTTTGCCGATCTGGCCAAGCGGCCGTTCATGGCGGAATACCGGCGCCGTTCCAATATTTTGGGACAAAGCGTCCTCTGCCGGGAAGGCGATCTCTCTTACGCGGCGCGGGCCCTCGCCATCGACGAGGACGGAGGATTGGTCGTCGGTCTGGAGGACGGGAGCCGCAAAGTCCTCGTCTCCGGCGAGACGCGGATCCGGCTGGCCGGGTAAGACGGCCTTTTTGGAAATATATGGGATTTTAATGACGAAAGGTGGGGAAATATGGCCGGTCTCCTGCATGTCTATATCGGCTACGGCAAAGGTAAGAGTACGGCGGCCCTGGGTCTGCTGCTCCGCTCCGCCGGGCACGGCAACCGGGTGCTTTACGGGCAGTTCCTGAAATCCGGCCGCTCCGGGGAATTGACCGTCCTGCCCAAGCTGAGCGACAACGTGAAGGTCTGGCAGCCCGCGGTCTATTTGCAAAAGTTTTTCCGTAACCTCTCTCCGGAGGAGCAGGAGGAGATGACCCGCGCTCAGCGCGCCACGGTGGAGGAGATGGCGGCGGAGATGGAGGGCGGCGGCTATGGTCTGGTGATCATGGACGAGGTGCTGGATCTCGCCGATCTCGGGATAGTGACGGAAGCGGAACTCATAAGTCTGGCCGGCAGACGCCCGGAGGGGACGGAACTCGTGTTCACCGGTCATAACGCCGGGCCGGACATCATCGCCCTCGCGGATTATGTGACGGAGTTCAACGCCCGGAAACATCCCTATAATGAAGGAGTGCCCGCCCGCCGCGGCGTGGAATTCTGAGATGATAATTTTCTGAAAGGAGGGGATCGGCGCCATTTGTTTTGAGTTTTAGCGGCCCGGTCATTCAGGCGCGGGAAGGGAGGCGAAAACAGGCGATTTTTAGGAATAACGGTTTTCTGAGCCGCTGGCGGTACAGACTATCAAAGGGAGGGAAAGCATTTGGATAAAAAAAGTAATTTTTTGATTCGCCGGATTCATTCTTTATTGGCTATCATTCCCATAGGTATTTTTCTCTTATTTCACCTGTCGCTGAACAGCACCGTGTTCTTCGGCGGCCGGCCCCTGTACGAGGCCGTGATCAATTTCATGAAAAACATGCCGTTGGTCTGGGTACTGGAACTGGTCATCATCTTCGTACCCATACTGGTGCACGCGATCTACGGGCTCTGGATCGTCTACGTCGCCAAAAACAACGCCTTCAATTACAAATATGGAAATAACTGGGCATTTTATCTACAGAGGATCACAGCGCTGATCACGGCGGTTTTCCTCGTTTTTCACGTTTACCTCCAGCGTTTCAGCGTGCATGAAGCCGAAGGCGTGATCGACGGCCTGACCGGCCTGCTGCAAAATCCGCTCTTTTTCATCCTGTACGCGATCGGCCTGCTGTCGGCGATCTTTCATTTCTGTAACGGCTTTTTCACTTTCCTCATCTCCTGGGGCATCACTATCGGCGACCATTCGCAGAAGATCTGCCGGTATATCTCCATGACGCTGTTCGTCGTTATCGGAGTATGGGGCGTCAGTATTCTGACGGTCATCGCCGGTTTCTGAGGGGACGGGCGCCGGCGCGCGTGTTTTATAAGGTTAACATAGGGAGGGAAAAGCGATTTGAGTAAACAAAAAATTATAGTCGTCGGCGGCGGTTTGGCCGGCCTGATGGCGACCATGCGAATAGCGGAAAAAGGCATGCCGGTCGATTTGCTGTCTTTGGTCCCGGTGAAAAGATCACACTCCGTTTGCGCTCAGGGCGGGATCAATGCCGCTTTGGACACCAAAGGCGAGACGGATTCGACGTGGGAACATTTTGACGATACCATTTACGGCGGGGACTTCCTGGCCAATCAGCCGCCGGTAAAAAGGATGTGCGAGGCCGCGCCCGGCATCATCTACACGATGGACCGGATGGGCGTCATGTTTACGCGCACTGCCGAGGGACTGCTCGATCTGCGCAATTTCGGCGGGCAGAAAAACAAGCGCACCGCTTTCGCGGGCGCCACGACCGGCGCTCAGCTGGAGTATTGCTGCGACGAGCAGGTGCGCAAGCACGAAGCGGCGGGGCTGGTCACCAAATATGAGGGCTGGGAATTCCTCTCAGCCGTCGTCGACGACGAGGGCCTCTGCCGCGGTTGTATCGCCCAGAACCTCACGACTATGGAGATCCGTATTTTCAAAGGCGACGCCGTGATCCTGGCGACGGGCGGCGGCGGCATGATCTACGCCAAGAGCACCACTTCCACGATTTGTACGGCCACGGCTGCCGGCAGCATTTTCCAGCAGGGGGCCTATCTGGCCAATATGGAATTCATTCAGATCCACCCCACGGCCATGCTGGGCGACGACAAGACCAGACTCATGTCCGAATCGGCCCGCGGCGAGGGCGGCCGGGTCTGGACCTACAAGGACGGCAAACCATGGTATTTCCTGGAAGAAATGTATCCGGCCTACGGCAACCTCGTGCCGCGTGACATCGCTTCCCGCGCCATCCACAAGGTATGTGTGGACATGGGGCTGGGCATCGACGGCAAGAATCAGGTCTATCTGGATCTGTCCCACTTGCCCACCGACTTCCTGAACCGCCGTCTGGGCGGCATTATGGAGATCTACGAAAAATTCCACGGCGACGACCCGCGCAAAGTGGCGATGAAGATCTTCCCAGGCATCCACTATTTCATGGGCGGCATCCATGTGGACGAAAATCACCAGACATGTATCCCCGGCCTCTTTGCCGCCGGCGAATGTGACTATATGTACCACGGCGCCAACCGTCTCGGCGCTAACTCTCTGCTCTCCGCGCTCTACAGCGGCACGGTGTGCGGCCCCGCCGCCCTGAAATACGCCAAGGGCCTGAGCAAGACGGCGGAAGACGCGGACGAAAAAGCTTTCACCGCCGAACTGAAAAAACAGGAAGCTTTCGACGAAAAGATCAAGAAGATGAACGGCACGGAGAATCCCTATGTGCTGCATCAGGAACTCGGCGAAACGATGCGCGCCAACGTGGGCATCGTCCGCAACAACAAGGATCTGACCGCCAACGATCAGGCCATCCGGGAGATCAAGGAGCGCTGGGAAAAAATAAATATGGTGGACGGGCACGGTTTCAGCAACCAGACCATCTTCTTTGCCCGCGACCTGAAAAACATGATCGAAGTGGCGCACGCCATCACCGTCGGGGCGCTGCGGCGGGACGAAAGCCGCGGCAGTCACTACAAGCCGGATTTTCCGGACCGCAACGACGAAAAATTCCTGAAAACCTCCAAATCCCGCTGGACTCCGGACGGGCCGGAGATCGAATGGGAAGAAGTGGACATCTCTCTGATCAAACCGCGCAAACGTGTATACAACGTAGCGAAGGAGGTGTCGGCAAGTGGCAAATGATAACAAAGTGATCAATATTAAAGTCAAACGTCAGGACAAACCCGATTCGGCGCCGTATTGGGAAGAATTCAATATTCCCTACAAACCCAATATGAACGTCGTGTCCGTGCTGATGGAAGTGCGCAAAAACCCGGTGAACGTTCAGGGTAAAGCCGTGAATCCCGTGGTCTGGGAGTGCAATTGCCTGGAGGAAGTGTGCGGCGCCTGCACCATGCTGATCAACGGCGTGCCGCGTCAGGCCTGCGCCGCCCTGATCGACAAGATCTACGAGCAGACCGGTTTTGGCAAACAGATCGTCTTGGCGCCGCTGACCAAGTTCCCCATCGTCCGCGACCTGACGATCAACCGGGACCGGATGTTTGAGAATCTGAAACGCGTCAAGGCCTGGGTGCCCGTGGACGGCAGCTGGGCGATCGCGCGCGGGCCGAGATTCGCGGACAGAGAGCAGCGCTGGGCCTATATCATCTCCCGCTGCATGACCTGCGGCTGCTGCCAGGAGGCCTGCCCCAACGTCAGCGGCAAATCCAAATTCATCGGCCCTTCGCATATAGCTCAGGTGCGCCTTTTCAATACGCATCCCATCGGCGAAATGCACAAAGAGGACCGGCTGGACGCCCTGATGCTGGAGGGCGGGATCCAGGAATGCGGCAACGCGCAGAACTGCCGCAAAGTCTGCCCCAAAGAGATACCGCTGACCAATCACATCGCTTTCATGAACAAAGAAACCTTCAAATACGCGGTGCGCAAATGGCGGACCAAATAACGCGGAGCTATAAGTTTTAATATCAGGCAGGGAGGCGAAGCAAACGAAAACCATCGAATATCAAACGATCGTCAGCGAAGTGGCGCGGCTGTGCATGGAGGGGAACTACTACCTCGGCGAAGACGTGGTCTGCGCTTTCAAAAAAGGGCTGGAGGAGGAGGTTTCCCCCACCGGTCAGGATGTTTTCAAACAGCTTCTGGAGAACGCGGAGATCGCCGCCGAGGAGCAGGCGCCCATGTGCCAGGACTGCGGCGTGGCCGTCGTTTTCCTGGAAGTGGGTCAGGACGCGAATATCACGGGCGGACTGATCAGGGACGCCGTCACGGAAGGCGTGATCAAAGGCTATGCCGACGGCTATTTGCGCAAATCCATGTGCGACCCCCTTACGCGAGCCAATACCGGGAATAACGCCCCGCCGATCATCCACACCGAACTGGTGGCCGGCGATTCCCTGAAGATCACCGTGGCGCCGAAGGGCGGCGGCAGCGAGAATATGAGCGCGGTGGCGATGCTGCCGCCTTCCGCCGGACTGCCGGGCCTGAAAAACGTCGTCATCGAGCGGGTGCGGCAGGCCGGGCCTAATCCCTGTCCGCCCATAGTGGTGGGCGTGGGAGTCGGCGGTAATTTTGAATACTCGGCCATCCTGGCCAAGAAAGCCCTGCTCCGCGAACTGGGCGAACCCAGCCCGATACCGGAGATGGCGGCTTTGGAAGCGGAACTGCTGGACGATATCAACAAGCTGGGCATCGGCCCCGCCGGTCTGGGGGGCAAAGTCACCGCTCTGGGCGTAGCCATTGAGTATCACCCCTGTCATATCGCCAGTTTCCCCGTGGCGGTGAACATCAATTGCCACGCCGCGCGGCATAAATCAGTGGTTCTGTAGGAGGTTATGAAATGGCGGAGAAATATTTGACCACCCCTCTCAGCGACGCGGATCTGGAATCTCTGGAGATAGGCGATCTGGTCTATCTGAGCGGAGTGATATATACGGGGCGCGACG
>JAISEW010000198.1 GCA_031263945.1 Gracilibacteraceae bacterium
GCGCTGATCTCAGCGCAACTCATAAACGGCAGATCGCATATGATGAAAGTTTCCGGAGCGCCGCGCCGCGCCGCCTTCATGTGATGGAGCATGTCCGCCGTCGTCACGGCGACGGTGGATTCATAGCCCAGAACGACCATGCCCAGCGAGTCTCCGACCAAAATAGTGTCTATTCCCGCCAATTCCGCCGCCCTGGCCATTGTATAATCATAAGCCGTGATCATTGTGATTTTTTCGCCGTCATCCGCCATTTTATGCAGTTCCGGCACTGTTTTTTTCATAAAACCCATCCCTTTCGTAAAAAACACCGATCAATTATATCGCTAATTGATCCGCCAGTTTATATATCTCTCCGTCAAAAGGAGGTCTTTCCGCAAAAGCCAGACTGAGGGGCCGCAAAATTATCTCATTATGCCAGGCCGCCACCATAACTTCCGACTCGCCGCCCAGCAACGCCTCTACGGCCCTGGCGCCCATGCGCGTGGCCAGGACCGCGTCGGCGGCTGACGGACTGCCGCCGCGCTGCACATGGCCGAGAATTGTTACGCGGGATTCCACGCCGGCAATTTCATGCAGACGGGCGCCGATTTCTCTGGCGTCCCCCGCGCCCTCGGCCACAATGATAATACTGTGATTCTTACCTCTTTTGATGCCGCGCTGGATTTTTTGCCCTATTTCGATCAAGTCGTAAGGAACTTCCGGAATGATGATCGTCTCCGCCCCTATGCCCAGACCGGACCGGAGCGCTATATCGCCGCAGTTGCGGCCCATCACCTCCACGATGAAAGCGCGTTCATGCGACGAAGCCGTATCGCGCAGTTTGCTGACGGCCTCGATCACGGTGTTGACCGCCGTATCAAAACCGATGGTCAGTTCGGTGCCGAGAATATCATTGTCGATCGTGCCGGGAACGCCCACGACGTTGACGCCGCGCCGGGCGAGGGATTGGGCGCCGCGATAGGAACCGTCGCCGCCGATAACGACCAGACCGGTTATCCCCCGCTCACGCAAAGCCGCCGCCGCTTCGGCCTGCCCTTCTTCCGTCAGCATGGCCAGACAGCGCGCCGTCTGGAGCATAGTGCCCCCCCGGTGGATAATGTCGGCTACGGAACCCAATTCCATGCGCCGGATGTCACGGCGCAGCAATCCCTCATAGCCATGATGAACACCATATATTTCCAATTCGTGAAATATCCCCTTGCGCGTCACGGCCCGCACAGCGGCGTTCATGCCCGGAGCGTCTCCGCCGCTTGTGAGTACGGCAATTTTTTGTATCGACATTTAGTTTTAATCCCCTTCCCGAGCCGCATAGGCGCGGCAGCGCTGCCGAATGCAGTTGACAGTGTGGCCAAGATAAAAAGCGATATCCCGGTGCGAAAACCCGAAATCCTCCGTCAGGCGATGGCAAATCTCGCGGCGCGCCCGCACGATAGCTGTTTTTTTGCTGCGGCCGACGATATCGCTGTGGCTGACGCCGCAGAGCGCGGACAGCACTTGCCGGTACGCCAATCCCAGATCCCGCAGGACAAACGGTTCGCCCGCGGCGTGCCCGTCCACAGCGATAGCTATTTCCTTAAAACTCATATCAGAAACAGGCAGCGCCGCCATGCCGTCGGTCGATACGCCTTTACGGCGGGCATAGTAAAGCAAAAACTGTTCCTTCTCCTCCACGCTGGCGTCTTTTATCGCGAAGGAAAGCGCGGTGATAAGATTAGCCTGGATGCGGGCGCCAAGGGCCTCCGGAGAGTAATGACCGTCGCTGGCCGTGACGACTACTTTCCCGCCGCGGGAAATCACATCTTTCATGGTGTAAAACATTTCTTCCAGAGTCTTCTTCTTGCCGTTGAGCGCGTGGATATCGTCGAGGAGCAAAATCTGAGAGGCGCGCAGTTCCTTGCGCCAGACGCTGTAATCCCCTTTTTGCAGCAAAAAAGCGAATTTGCGGGCAAAAGCGGCGGAATCAAGGAACGACACCCGCCATCTCCGCTGCAGCTTTTTTAACAGATACTCCAGCAGCACGGTTTTGCCGCTGCCGGGACATCCGCGCAAAAGCAGTATATCGGGAGCGACGGCGGGGTCATAACTGTTCAGGACATTGTAACACAACCCGTTATACTGGCTCACATACATTTCGCATCCTCCGTCTAACTCCGCCAAGCGTTTTTTCGCGAGATCAAATCCCCCGGCCAAATCTCAACCCGGCTCTCCCGCCGGCGCCGCGGACAGGTCGCTTATAATTTCCGGGTGCAGATAAAGAGCGCGGGGGCAAGAGAGTATTTCGCTCCGCTCGCCTAAAAACCGCCGGTCAAACGGCCTGGAAAAAAACAATTTGACAGCCGTTTTTTCATCTTGTGAGCGCATCTCCACTTTATCAGGATAGAAAAGGTACTTATAAGCGCCGTCCCGCCATGTCAGACATAAATCGCCGATCTCCAGACGCACGATCCCAAATTCTTCTATATAGACGCGGCGAATAGGGCAAAAACCCTGCCGCACTGTGTCCGTCTCCACCGCGATTTGTCCGTCGCCTCGCTTGAGTTCCAGCGCGTATTCGATGATCAGGCGGCCGGAAGGGGATGTCTCCTCCAGCAAGCGCGCGTAACCCCGTGTTTCCCTCGCCATTTCCCGCAAATCTTCCAGTGTAATAGCTTTAATGTCACGCAGATTTTCGATTTCCGCCGTCAAGCAACTGTGAATTCGTTCCAGTGCTTCCAGCAGTCGCTCATCAGTCTCCCGCATAAACTCACCGCTTTTCTGTTATGTAACAACGGATACGGGCAGTCCGCGTCATTTTATCACCGCGCCAAAAATCCCGTTTGCCGGCGGCGGTCTCGTTCAATATTCTACCTTAAAAGTTTTCCCGACGCCAGTAATTATTTGGTAAGCGAAAATTTTTTTGACGGCCGACGGCCTTTCAGTCGAAAGTCGCCCGTGAGGTGGCGGAAGCGTCTTGATATTTTTTCAGCCGTTTGGTGCTGCGAATACAATGCAGCCCGTTGATTTGCTCCAGAAGATTTTCGTTTTTCAGATCCTTGATTGATGATTCTCTCACCACGGTGATACGATGCGCTTTATCTCGGGATAGCCTAAAATTACTGCCATTACAGCCGCTAAAAAATCTGAGATCGGCCCTGCATACATAAGTCCGTCAATTCCCATAACGATAGGCAATACAGTAATTAACGGCAGTAAAAATATAATTTGTCTTGAGATTGAAAATACAATGCCCTTTTTCGCCTTGCCAATGGATGTAAGGAAATTCGTGGTAAGGGGAATAATTCCGTTTATAAAAGTCATAAACATAAATATTCTGAAATACCGCTCTGCAAATTTGAAATATGTTTCATTTCCCTGTCCGAAGATACTGACAATTTGTCTTGGGAAAATTTGAAAGCAGATGAACGCTGCAACACAAATCCACGCAATAACGATCCCCGCCTTTTTTAGCGTTTCTTTTACTCTCCCATAATTCTTTGCCCCGTAGTTAAATCCGAAAATCGGTTGACACCCTTGCGCTATCCCAAAGGTAAGCGATGTTATTATAATATTCACCCTTGAAATCACTCCCACACAGGCCAGCGGAATATCCTGTCCGTATTCGGACAAGCCTCCGTAATAGGTCAATGTATTATTCATTACGACCTGAACGACCGCCATCGCCAGTTGATTAAGACAAGCGGACATCCCGATAGCCGTAATTCCTTTTACGCAATCAAATTTCGGTATCAGATGTGCTTTTGTAATGCGAAAGGTTTGAAACTTCTTCAGCAAATAATAAAGGGCAAAGATAAAAGAGATGAATTGACTTATAATTGTTGCCAATGCCGCACCGGCCATTCCCATATCGAAACCGAAAATGAAAATCGGGTCAAGTATCGTATTGACAATTGCACCTGAGAGTACACAAAACATAGAATAGGTCGGGCTTCCATCGGCTCGAATCAGTGTGCTGACCCCCGATGAAAAAATCAGGAACGGAAAGCCAACAGTCACAATACTTGTATATGTTCGCGCCAACGGTAACACTTGTTCCGTGGAACCGAACAAATGCAATAGCGGCTCTAAGAAGATGGCCACGAGAATACCGACCAGTATTCCGCAAATTGCAAGCAGAGAGATTCCTGTTCCCACAAAATGCGAAGCCTTTTCTTTGTTACCCGCGCCCATGTTCAAATTAAAATTTGACGCGGCTCCCACACCGATCAGTAAGAAAAGTGCTGTGCAAACAGTGGAAAACGGAAATGCAACATTGGTGGCCGCATTTCCAAGCATTCCGACACCCTGCCCAACAAATATCTGGTCAACAATATTGTACAAAGCACTGATCAGCAAGCTGATTGTAGTCGGAATGCCGTATTTCAAAATCAGTCCGTTTACTTTTTGAGTTGCCAGAGGATTCTCCCCTGTTATGGTTGATTCATTCATGCAAAAATTCCTCCGCATCCTTATTTAGTGGCAATTGCCACTAAATAAGGATATCACCTCCCTCCGCGCCTGTCAAGATGCAGTTGCAGTTGCCACTAAAAAAAGATACAATGGTTTCAATAAAGGGAAGGTCTTTGCTATGTACGATAAAGAAATAACTCAAATTTCAATAGCCGCTTCCATTATTTACCGCAAGACACAAATATGGAAAGCGGAGCAATCCGCGGACTTAGGGCTGTCAGCCGCGCAAATCCCTGCGGTAATGATTGTATGCCGCAAAAATGGTATTTCTCAAAATGAGCTTGGGGAAATACTTTTGTTGGACAAAAGCACCGTCGCCAAAATTGTCGGCAAACTGGTGGAGAGCGGTTATTTCATCAGAACAATTAATGCAAAGGATAAGCGGGCATTTGACCTGATCCCCACTGAAAAAGCAAAGGGTGCCTATCCGCATCTGTTAGAGCTTGGTATTGTTTGGGATAAGCATTTAACCAATGAAATGACAGAAGAAGAAAAAGCAACCCTTGAGCGTCTTTTGGTGAAAGTCGCAGAAAATGCAACGGTTTTTTCAAAAAAGCTATAAGTATAAGCGATCTTGCCGGCATTGCAGCATGGGGTAGAGATTTTGACCGGCGCCGCCAAGGATTGCGGGCGGGAATAGATTAAAGGAGTCAGATGTCATTCCAGCAGCCCGTATTTGATTTTTATCCTGTCCAGTTTTTCCAGCATGGCCTGGGCAAAGAGGATGAGGAAAAAAACGGTGGCCGCGCCGTGGACCAGATTCAGCGGCAAGCCCTGCAGCCAGGAGAGGAAAAACATCTCTTTGGTGGGCCGGGCCTGAAACATCAGCACCATCGCCGAATCCATGATCCCGCCGTAAAGCAGTACCGCGCTCAGGGCCCCGAAAACGCAGAGCGCGACGCTGGAGCGGCTCAGGACGCCTTTGCGGAACAAAATCCCCGCCAGAAAACCGATGATGCCAAAAGCGAACATCTGCCACGGCGTCCACGGCCCCTGCCCGAAGAAAATATTGCTGATAAAACCGGCCAGCGCCCCGACCAGAAATCCGGCCTCGCCGCCGAAGGCCAGACCGGCGATGATGACGAGGGCGACGACCGGTTTGAAATGCGGCAGCATGAAAAACGCCGTGCGCCCCGCCGCGGCAATAGCGCAGAGGACGGCGAGGATGACCATCTCGCGGGCGCGCGGTTTCCGGCTCTCAAAAACGAGAACGAACGGCAGCATGGCCTCCAGCATGATGAGGGTGGAGATGAAATAATAGCGGCGGTCAGCGAAAAAATACACGCCGACATATATGGTCAGCGGAATAGCCAACAAAATCATGACGGCCCCGACCAGAGCGCGGCGCGACAGTTTAGCCCTGATAACGGCCGGCGGCGGCGTTTCCCGCCGAAAACTCAGAGTCGCGGCAATCAGGACGGCTTCCAGCGTCAAAGCCGAAATCAGGGCGACATAGCGCCAGGCCACCGCCGGATCAGCCGCCGCGCTCAGCGCCAAATCCCCGCCGGAGAGAAAGGCGGCCAAACCCGCGCCGTCACGCGCGGCTAAAGCCAGCGTCAGAACCAAAGCCAGCGCGGCGGCCAGCGCGGCGGCTTTCCGCGCGGGAGAAAACGCGCGCGGCCCCGAGGGCGGCAGCAGCGGGGGTGGGACGGCGGCCAGGGTCTCAGTACTCTCCTGCCCCCCAAACGACTGAGGTAACGGCGGCCGCGGCGGGGCCATATCCTCCGGCTCGCCGCCCAAAGCCGCAATCACATCCTCAGCCGTGACCGCCGCCGGCAGGATATGACGCGCCATGCGGTTAGCCGCCGTCGTGTAAAAACTGTTGCCGGGGAAAAAATCCCGCGGCGGCCCCGCCGCGACGACGCCGCCGTCGAAAAACAAGGCGCACTGGTCCGCGCAAGCGGCGCAAAACTCAATATCATGGCTGACGATCACCAAAGCGGCCCCCCCGGCCGCCAGCGCGCGCAGGCAAGCGGCGAATTCCCGCTTGAACTCGGCGTCCAGACCCTTGGTTGGTTCATCCAGCAGCAACGCCCGCGGCTTTAGCAGCAAAACTTTAGCCAAGGCCGCGCGCTGCTGCTCGCCGCCGGATAAATCGTAGGGATGCACCCCGGCCAGTTCTTCCAGCCGGCAAAACGCGAGTACCTCGTTCACGCGATCTGTCTTTTCCGCCGCCGGGATTTTTTTCTCCGAAAGAACTTCCAGCAGATCCTCCCGCACGGTTTTACGCAAAAAAACGGACTGGGGGTTCTGCGGCAGAACACCGAGCATACCGTCAAACAATTCTTCCGCCGTTATATCACCCAGCTCCCGCCCCCAAAGCCGCACCCGCCCTCGGTGCGGCCGGCGGAGACCGGCGAGCAGCGACAGGGCCGTCGATTTGCCCGCGCCGTTGCCGCCCAGGATGGCGGTGATTTCCCCGGCGCAGGCCTGAAAAGTCATGCCTTTCAAAACGTCGGGCCCGTCCTGCTCATAGCGGAACCACACATCTTCCCAGGCCACGGCGGGTGTCCGCGGCGTCCGGGGCGGCGGAGCGGGCGGGACAGGCCTTAGTTCCGGCCCGGCCACGCGGCTCAGCCATTCCCGCCCCTCGCGCGCGCTGACCGGGCACGGCCCATCCCCCGTTCCGGCCGCCCAAACGCGCATGGGCGCGGGCATGGCGTAAAACATACCGTGCCGCGCCCGGCGCAAAGCCGCGCCGACGTCCGCCGGCGAACCGGCGGCGATCAGCCGCCCCTGATCCAAGGCGACCGCCTCATCGCAAATGGCAAAAACTTCCTCCAGGCGGTGTTCCGTCAAAATGACCGTCGTGCCGAGTTCCCGGTTTATCTTGCCGACCGTAGCCAAAAACTCCGCCGCGGCGATCGGATCCAATTGCCCGGTCGGTTCGTCTAAAATGAGAACCGCCGGCTGCAGCGCCATGACAGAAGCCAGATTCAGCAGTTGTTTCTGCCCGCCGGAAAGCTCGGCCACATCCCGGTAAAACCAGTTCTGGATACCGAAAAACGTCGCCATCTCCGCGACGCGCAAGCGGATCTCCGGCGTGGCGCAGCCGAGACTTTCCAGACCGAAGGCCAATTCATGCCAGACTTTATCAGTGACGATCTGGTTTTCGGGATTTTGCCGCACAAAACCGATCTTCGCGCTCTGCGCCCGCAAATCCAAATCGGCCAAAGGAGCGCCCGCGAAAAATATAGAGCCGCTTTGAGCGCCGTGCGGCGCCAGCGCCGGTTTCAGCAGACGGAGCAGCGTCGTTTTACCGCTGCCGGAAGGCCCGCAGAGGACGACAAAAGCGCCGGCGGGCACTGTCAGGGTTACGTCCGCCAGCGCCGGCCGGCAGCGCTCCGGGTAAGTAAAGTTCAGGTTTTCGAGGCGAAAGATTTCCACCGGCGTTCCTCCCGCGCATTGATGAAAAAAGGCATAAAGCAAAGCAGGCCGTACACGGCGAACAGGCTGAGGGAATAAAGGCCTCCCCCCGCGCCTGCCAGAACGGGAAAAAACGTGAAGCGCAGCCCGCCCGCCGCTGCGCCGCGCGCGATATAAGCGCCGCAGCCGGTGATAAAGAGCAGCGCCATCCCGTCGCGCCGGTCAAAACGGTAGATGGAGAAAGCCGTGCGCCCCGGCAGACCGTAGCCGCGGCTTTTCATGCTGTCGGCCGTTTCCACCGCGTTTTCCAGCGCCCAGGTGACGAGGATGGATAGTATCCGGATGCCCTGCCGCGCCCGCCGCCACAGGCTCCCGCGCCCCGGATCCCGCCCCAGCCCTCTTTGTCCGCTTACGATCACGGTGATCTGGGCGCGAAAACGCGGCGTGAAGCGCAGAGCCATCGACAGGATGAGGGAAAGCGCGGGGATGATCCGACCGAACAGATAGACGAATTTGTCGGAGGTCATGACGGCGGTGTAGCAGTTGAACCAGAAAATGACCGCGATCAGCATAAAAGCCGCCGCCGCCCCGTAGAGGACGGATTCGAGCGTCAGCGGGTTGCCGTCCCGCAGATACAGCAGGATGGTCGCGCCTTCATGGTTAAAAGCCGGATTGAGCAGCGCCGTCAGGACGAGCAGCGGCAGCATGTACAGGAGACCGAAGCGCAGGGCTTTTTTCCCGTCCAGATACAGGGCGTAAGCGAGCGCCCCGCTCAGCGACAGCCCCAGGCAGACCGGATGGAGGAAAAACATGCCGCAGGTGAAAATCAGGGCGAAATACGTCATATTGACCAGCGGATGATAGGCGGAAAACGTCTCCCGGGCGCGCCGGCTCACGACCCCGTTACCGCGCCCCCGCCGCCGATATCGGCGCCCAGGTCGCAGGTGTAGATCCACTCCACCTCGTCTCCGGCCTGGAGGCGGTAGCGGGAGCAGCCGTAATTGGGGAACCAGCCGTTCACCTTGTACATCCAGCCGGAAAGCTCGCCGGCGTCGAATTCGTAAAAATTGTTGATGCCCTCGATATAAGCCGAGTTGTAGAGCGGCACGTTCGTAAATTCCATGTGGATCCCGGCCAGGCGCATTTCCCGCTGCAACAGGTCAAAGACGCTTTCGCCCTCATAAAACGTCACCGCCGCGGCGGGAAATATGACGCCGTCCGCGGGGACCAGTTCGCGTTTTTCCGGGGCCAGCTGAGCCATGTTGGACAAAATAGTGTCGCAGCGCACCGAGAGCGAGCAGGAAAACTCCTCCCACGATCCCGCGGCGGCCTCCGGTCCCGCCGGCCGCAGCCCGGCCCAGCCCCAGACGGCCAGCAGCGCCGCCGCCACGAAAAGGAGGGCGATTATTCCCGGCCGAAGACCGCCGCGCTTCACGCGCCGCCGCCCTGACGCCTCACCGCGTCACTCATGCGGTACAGGCCGCTCCGCCCGGTCAGGGACCTCCGGGCCGCGGCCATGGCGTAAAGGGCCTGTTCCGTCGACATCAGATTGCTGCCGCCCCCGGCGCTGTGGCGGAAACTGCCGTCGCCCACAGAAAAAGACAGAATATTCGATAAAATTGTTCGCCCGTTTTTAACAAAACGCGGATCATCCACGCTGAGGCCTAGCGCCGTCAGCGCCGTCAGCACCTGGACCCCGCTTTCCAGATTGGTTTCGCCCCGGTAGGAAAATCCGCCGTCCTCGCCCTGCATAGCGGCCAGGCAGGCGAGGGCTTTGTCCGCCGCCGCCCGTACCTGGGGCTGCTCCCGGTAAACGGCCAGCGCCTGCAGCGCCATCCCGGTGATATCGGCTTCCGCCCGCGCGTCAGCCGGGATGGCCGCGCCGCCCGCGCCCGCGGTCAGGCTGAACCCGCCGTCCGGCAGCTGCCGCCGCAAAATCTCCGCGATATAGTCCTGACGGCTGGCGCCCGGAGAGACCGTCAGGGGATAATCGGCGCTGTCCAGGGCGATCAGGGCCCAAATCGGACCGTTGATCCCCTGCCAGACCGTTTGGTCAAAATCAGCGAGCGGCAAAGTCAGATCATATCCGCCCGCTTCGCGGGCGTCATAGCCCGCCGCGGTCAGCCCCAGGATCACCCGGGAATATTCCGTGTATTTTTTGCTGTGCAAGATCCCGCCGCGCTCCCGCAGGTAATCGGTCACGGTTTGATAATAGGTTTCATAATACGAATCCGGCACGGCGTAGCCGGAGCGGGCCAGACCGATCACCGCCCACTCGCCGCCGACCGAGCCGACCTGCGGCCGCGGCACGACGCCGTAGACATAAGCGGCCGTTTGGTTCAGCGCCGCGGTCAGAGCGGCCTCGTCCGTCAGCGTCCGCGCGGCGGCCCCTTCCGCCGCCGCCGGAGGTTCAGGACTGACTGCCGGGCTTTCCGCCGGCGGAGCTTCGGTCGCCGGAGTTTCAGTCGCCGGGGCTTGCTCCTCCGATGGGGCTTCGGTCGACGGGGCTCCGCCTGTTGGGGCTTCCGGTCCTGCCGCTTCCGGCGGAACCCCCGCCGGGTCTTCGGCTAGCGGAGGTTCCGCCGGGTTTTCCTCCGGCGGTT
>JAISEW010000232.1 GCA_031263945.1 Gracilibacteraceae bacterium
ATATCTTGCCGGTGATGTCTTTGGCCCCGGCCGCCATCCAAACGGCGGCGCAGACCAAAATGTTGCAGAGGATACCGAGGACGAGCGCCTGGCCAAAACTCAGGTGGACTTTACCCAAAGCGATTTTGACTGTCATGCCGCCCAAAAGACCGCCGCCGGAACCCAAAAGACCGCTGTAATTCATCGCCCAGGCCAGAGCGGCGGAGCCGGCGAAATTGCCCGCGTAGACCAGCAGCCAGTTGCGCAGCATGGCGCTCCAGGAGATTTCTTTGCTCATGACGCCCATGATCATCATGGTGTTGCCGGTAAAAAGCTCCGCCCCGGCAACGACGACCATCATCAGCCCGGTTCCGAAGATCGCGCCGGCCAGGCATTTGCCCAAACCGTAGGTTTCGGGGTGGGCCAGGAGACTATGCGCTGCCATGTTCGAGCCTTCGGCGGCGAAAGCGATAAAAGCCCCCGCCATGAGACCCAAAAGTAATAAATACATGGCGGATCCCGCCGCTTTTTTCCTGGCTGTTTGCACCATTCCCGCGGCGATTTCCGCCGGCGGGAGAAAATTATTCCTCATGGCCTGATCATGATCCTAAAACAAGCCGGATATCCGGCCGGAGGCGTCCACGTCGATCTTCTCCGCCGCGGGGACTTTCGGCAGACCGGGCATGGTCATGACGTCGCCGGTCAGGACGACGACAAAACCGGCGCCGGCTGAGACTTTGACGCCCCGCACAGCTATGCGGAAGTTTTCGGGCCGGCCCAATTTCGCCGCGTCGTCGGACAGCGAGTATTGGGTCTTGGCCATACATACCGGATAGGAACCGAAACCCAGCGCGGTCAGTTTTTCCAGCTCTTTCAGCGCCGGGGCGGAGAAGTCCGCTCCGTCCGCGCCGTAGATCTTTGTGGCGATAGCTTCGATCTTTTCTTTGAGACCCAGATCGTCTTCATAGGCGAAACGAAAATCGCCCCGCGCGCTTTCCGTCAGACGCAGCACCTCGCCCGCCAGATCGGCGCCGCCTTCGCCGCCTTTGCCCCAGACTTCGGAAAGGGCGACGTTGACCCCGAACTCTAAGCAGCGTTTCCGCACGAGCGCCAGTTCTTCCTCATGATCGGCGGGAAAGCGGTTGATGGCTACCACGGCCGGGAGTCCGTACACCTGAGTGATGTTTTCAATATGCTTCAGCAGGTTGGGCAGACCCTTTTCCAAGGCGGAGAGATTTTTTTCGCTGAGCGCGGTCTTCGGCAGACCGCCATGCATTTTCAAGGCGCGCACGGTGGCCACGATGACCACGGCGCTTGGTTTGAGTCCCGTCAGGCGGCACTTGATATCGAGGAATTTTTCCGCGCCCAGATCCGCGCCAAATCCGGCTTCCGTCACCACATAGTCGCTGAGTTTCAGCGCGAGACGGGTGGCCAGGGCGCTGTTGCAGCCATGGGCGATGTTGGCGAAGGGGCCGCCGTGGATGAAAGCCGGCGTGTGTTCCAGCGTTTGGACGAGGTTCGGCTTCAGGGCGTCTTTTAACAGGGCGGCCATCGCGCCCTGCGCGTTCAGCTGACCCGCGGCGACCGGCTGCTCGCTGCGGGTATAGCCGACGATGATACGGGAGAGCCGGTCTTTCAGGTCGGTGATGTCTTTGGCTAAACAAAAAACCGCCATGATCTCCGAGGCGACCGTGATATCGAAGCCGTCTTCCCGCGGCACTCCGTTCACCCGGCCGCCAAGCCCGTCAGCGACAAAACGCAGCTGCCGGTCGTTCATATCGACGCAGCGCCGCCAGGTGACGCGCCGGGTGTCGATTCCCAAAGCGTTGCCCTGGAAAATGTGGTTATCGATCATGGCCGCCAGCAAGTTGTTGGCGGCGCCGACGGCGTGGAAATCGCCGGTGAAGTGCAGGTTGATGTCCTCCATCGGCACGACCTGAGCGTAACCGCCGCCGGCCGCCCCGCCTTTCACGCCGAAGACCGGTCCCAATGAAGGTTCGCGCAGGGCGATGATCACCTTTCTGCCCAATCGGGCCAAGGCGTCGCCCAAACCCACCGAGGTGGTCGTCTTCCCTTCGCCGGCCGGCGTGGGCGTGATTGCCGTGACGAGGATCAGCTTGCCGTCCGGGCGGCCGCTATCCGCCAGCTTTGTGTAATCGATCTTGGCTTTGTAGTTGCCGTACAGGTCAATTACGTCGCGGCTCAGCCCCAATTTAGCGGCGATCGTCTCGATGGGCTGCAATTCCACGCTCTGGGCAATGGCGATATCGCTTTTGCTTTCACTCATCCCTTGAATTCCTCCTTTGCCTATGATTTTATTTGCCGCCGCGCGGCCCTCAGCAAATGCCGCGCCATGACGGCGGTCGTCACGGCGCCCACGCCCCCGGGAACCGGGGAGTAGAGCGAAGCGGCGTTTTCCGCGGCATGCCGGTTTACGTCGCCGGTGAGACGGCCACCCGTATCCACATTGATGCCGACGTCGATGACCACGGCGTCCGGCCGGATATGATCCGCGCCAATCAGGCCGGCTTTGCCGACGCAGGCCACGAGAACGTCCGCTCGGCGGCAGACCGCCGGCAGATTTTGCGTGCGGCTGTGACAGACGGTTACAGTCGCGTGTTCACCCAGAAGCAGCATGGACACCGGTTTGCCGATCACCAGACTGCGGCCCACGACCACGGCTTCCCGGCCCTTGAGCCCAACCTCCGCCCAAGCCAGCATCTCCATGACCGCGGCGGCGGTGCAGGGGGCGAAACCGGTCGGGTCGCCGGCGAAAACCTTAGCCAGATTGACGGGACTGATACCGTCCACATCTTTGTCCGGATCAATGGCGCGCATCGCCCACTCTTCGTCCAGTTGGGCCGGCAGCGGCCGGAACAGCAGAATGCCATGGATATCCGGGTCAGCGTTCACCCGCAGGAAAGCCGCCGCGAAGTCCGCCTGAGATATATCAGCCGGCAAGGCGTACACGATGGTTCTCAGGCTTAAAGCGGCAAACCGTTTCAGCACGCCGCGCTCGTAGGAGAGATCGTCCGGCCGCTCTCCCACCCGCACGATCGCCAGCCGCAGCGGACCGGCCAACTCCAGCGCTTCGGCGCTGACGCGCTCATTGATTTTCTGCGCGACATCCGCGCCTTTCAGCAGTTTCATCGGATCTCCGCCTCGACTTTCCTGTAGATTTCGTCGGCCAGCCGGCTGCTCCGGGCTATCAGGTCGTCGGCCTCCGCTTCCAGTCCTCCGGCGCGTTCGCGGTCAGCCATGCTCTTGGTATTGATAAAGATGTTCATCGCCGCGCCATGGATGGCGGCGCGCAAAAGCTGAGCCCCGACGCCGACGTCGCTGATCGCGAGCCTTGTGCCTATGACCGCCAGTTTTTCGTGGAGCAAGAGCGCTTCATACGCGCAGCGCATGATTTCCAGCGGAACGATACTGGCGGCCAGAAGCGCTTCGGCCATGACCTCCTCCCGCTGCCGCCGCTCCTCTTCCGTCGCCCGAGGCAGCCCGTAAGCCTGAGAGAGCGGGGCAAATACTTCGGCGTCCCGGTCTACCAATCGGGCGAGTTTTTCCTGCAAAACCGCGCTTTTGCCAAGGATGGCCTGAAGCTCATTTTCGTAGGCGGCGTATTTCTTCTTGCCCGTCGTCAGATTGGCGACCATGCTTCCCAGCGCCACCCCCGCGGCGCCGGCAAGAGCCGCGGCGCCGCCTCCGCCGGGTACCGGAGCGGCCGAAGCCAATAGCTCCAGAAACGCGGCGCAGTCTGCGGCCAACAAAGATGATGATTTTTGCGCCATAGGCACCTCCTAATTATTGTTAATCCGGGCCGGAAGCGGTTTTAATTTAATGTTAACAAGAAGGCGTAATATTGGCTGGGATTTATTCGCTGAATTTTCGGTGTTTAGCGATTATTTTCAATAGACCGACGGTATGGCCTCATGTCTCAACCCCTGATCAACGCCAGGACTTCAGCGCGGGTGGCGCTTTTGCACATCTCCCCCCGCACGGCTGACGTCACGGTTACCGAACCCGCTTTGCGCACCCCGCGCATGGTCATGCACATATGCTCGGCTTCGATGATCACCATCACGCCGCGAGCGCTGAGACGGTTCATGATCGCCTCCGCGATCTCCGTGGTAAGTCGTTCCTGCAATTGCGGGCGCCGGGCGTAGCCTTCCATGACCCGGACAAGTTTCGAAACGCCGGTTATTTGGCCCCGGCGCGGGATATAGGCGACGTGGGTTTTGCCAAAAAAAGGAAGCAAATGATGTTCGCACATGGAGTAGAGCGGAATGGCTTTGACGATCACCATTTCCTCATGCCCTTCATCAAACCGCACGTCAAGATGGCGGGCCGGGTCTTCCGTCATCCCTCCGAACGCCTCGGCGTAAAACGCCGCGACGCGTCTCGGTGTGTCACGCAGCCCCTCTCGCTCCGGATCCTCGCCGATCGCTTCCAGAATCAGTCGCACCGCCTGAGCAATTTTATCCTTGTCCATCTTCGCGCCGCCCCTCGGTATGCTATTGACGATATCCGCGTGAATTCCAAATGATATACCCAAAATCTCGTTTCGTTCTTTTTCTCTATATTATCAATAACAATGCGTTAGAGTCTGGGATTTATCCGCCGATTTTTCGGTACTCAGCGTGTGTTTGTTTTTAATTCTCTATAAAGATCCCTTGATTCGCGCCGGGGTTTATGATATTGTCAATATATATTTAAATTTTTTAACGGAAGCGCGAAAAAAATGAGCATTGGCATTGGGATTGATACCGGCGGCACTTATACGGACGCTGTGGCTTACGATTTTACCGCGGAAAAAATCATCGGCGCGGCGAAAGCGCTGACGACGCCGCGGGATTTGAGCGCAGGCGTCTTGCGGGCGCTGGACGGTTTGCCGGGCGACGCGCTGCGGCAGGCGGATACTCTCGCCCTGTCCACGACTTTAGCGACGAACGC
>JAISEW010000142.1 GCA_031263945.1 Gracilibacteraceae bacterium
GTGGTTTTTCTCACCTCGCCCGCGGCGGCCTTTATCACCGGACAGATACTCAGCCCAAACGGCGGATTTGTCCTGTAGAAAGAGATGTCAAAAACGACTGCTTCCTCGGGGAATTTTCACTGTCTCAGCTTCCCTCCGGCAAGCAGCACTCCTCGCCGCGCCAGAATCAGCGCCGGATCCAGCACGCGGCCGGGCACGTCCCATTCGGCAAAGAGCAGGGGCAATTCCGTGCAGGCCAGGACCAGCGCCTCCGCCCCCGCGGCGTAAAGCCTTTGCGTCAGCGCCAGAAAAGCGCTCCGGTCGACGGCGAAATTGCCCGCCTTCACCCCGGCGTAAACCACGGTCGTCACCGCTTCCTGTTCCCGCTCCTCCGGTTTTAACACGCGGATATCCCGGGCGGCGAAAGCCCGGTCATAAAGCCCGGCGTGCAGCGTGCCGCTGACCGCCAGCAGGCCCACCCGGCCCAAACGCAGCCGGGCCGCCTCCGCCGCCGTCTCCTCCACCATGTTCAGCAGCGGTATCGCCACCGAGCGCCGGATGGCGTCGTAATAATAATGGGCGGCGTTGCAGGGCATCAGCAGCAGATCCGCGCCCATGCCGGCCAAACGCGCCGCCGAGCGCAAGAGTTCCGGCGCCGGGTCGGGCCCGCCGCGCATTATCGCTTCCGTGCGGTCGGGGATCCGCGTGTTGTTATCCACCAAAACGGGGATATGCCCGCCGTCGCTGTCCGCGTCCGTACATAGAATTATTTTCCGGAAAATATCCGCCGTGGCCATCGGGCCCATGCCGCCGATGACGCCGATCGTTTTCCGTCCGTCAGCCGCCAATGCCGCCAATATCAGTAAGCCTGGCCGGCCGCGGTAAAATAGTACGTTATGTCGGCGATAAGGTCGCCCTGCACGAGCAAAATGAGCCGCGTGTCCCCCGCCGTGTATTCCAGCCGCTGCCCCGTCTCGGTCAGCGCCCCGGCAAAAGCTTCCGCGGCTTTCGCTTTGGGCATGCCCAGATAAACGCCCTCCGGCGTCTGGCTGTCGCCGGTGAGGACCACGGACAAAACGTGATCGCGCCCCTCAAGCGGGTAAGTGTTGATATAAAATCCCGGATAATAGAGGATCTTGTCCATGCCGTCAAAAGCGCAGCTTTCCGCTTCAAACGTGTCCTCCGGCTCCCCGATGGCGGCGATGATCGCCGCGGCGTCCGCGCCCGGCGTAACGGGCGTCCCGTTAAAAACATAGGCCAGCGGCGGCGTTTCGGCAGCGGGCGCCGCGCCGGGCGTCTCGGCGGCGGGCGTTTCGACCGCCGGGTCAGACGTGCCTGTTGCTCCTGCTCCGGCCCTGTCGGCCGTCCCGACGCCGCAGGCGCTCAGGCCCGGGAGCGCCAATAAGACCGCCAGTATGATCCCCAAAAAATGTTTTACTCTCATCTCATGTTTTCCTCCTCGTATTGGATTTGGATTGCTTCGTCGCTGCGCTCCTCGCAATGACGGTGTGGATTCTCTCAAGGAACGCGAAAACTCCGTACCTGTCCGTATTGTTCTATTTCCCGCCGCTGCGCCGCCCGGTGCTCCTCGTAGCGGCGGGCTTTTTCCGCCCACGCCGCGCGCACCTCCGGGTCGGCGCGCCGGTCGGGCCAGTCGCCGCGCGCCCGCAGCTCCGCGCCGAAATACCGCGTCAGTTTTTCCGCGCCGGCCAAATTCAGGTGCAATCCGGCGTCATAGGTATCGACGGCCAGATTTAACCCTATATTTTCCATATTATCCAAAAAATTGATATAAAGCAGCCCGTATCGCTCGGCGTAGTCCCGTATCTGCCGGTCCCACTCCGGATACCAGTGCGGCCAGATGGTCGGGGCCTTGATCAACACGAGCTCTATGCCGCTCGCGTCGCACAGCTCACGCATCCGGTCCAGGTAGTCGAAGCAGACGGGGGCCAGGGCGTAATCCTCCAGCATCGCTCCGGCCGGTATCCTTCCCACCGGTTTAACGTCGCTGCGCATCATGAACCCGTTATGCGAGACCGCGGCCCGCCGGAAAAAGAAGGCGAAGTCCTCCGGCGCGAGTTCCCGCCAGCGGTCATGGTAGCGCAGGAGCGGCAGAAAATAACTCCAGAAGCTTTCTTCCGGCAGCATGGAGGCCAGCACGGCTTTGACCTTGGCGGGAGAGAGAGTCATGCCGTCCAGATTCAGGCGGTTGTAGGCCTCGCTCTGCGGCTCCCCGTACTGCATGGCCAGGACGTTAAAGACGACGATATCCGGTTTTTCATAGCGCAAAGTATCCTCCAGCAGATAGTAGGACTGCCAGATCAATTGCTGCGGTCCGCCGCGGATATAGGAGGTCAGGCCGAATTCCTCAAACAGCGTGACGGGGGAAAAGTTTTCATACACCTCGCAATCGCCGATAAAAAGCACGTCGTGATCTTTTTCCGCCGCGTAATACTCCGCGGTCAGAGCGCCCTCGAAAATATCTTCCATATATTTCGGCGCCAGCAGCTGCTGGAGCGCCGCGATCAGCGCGCCGTAGAAGATCAAAATCATCAGGACCCGCCGCCATATCCTGCCCTTACCCACAGCCGCCTCCCTCCGCCGCCTTAAAAACGGTTGTAAATGAACTGCCGCGCGTCGTAACCGGGGCCGTAGGCCCCGAAAACCAGCGTCATGACCGCCAGCGCCCCGCACAGGGCCAAACGCGCCGGCGGAGCGGCAAAACGGCTCTCCGCCCCGGCGGCCTGGACGCGGCCGACAATGATCATCCCGCCCACGGCCAGAAACGCGATAACATAGTCCGCCGCCGCCAGACCCAGCGGACTCAGGCCGGCCGCCGCGAAACGCCCGCCGTCAAAGCGCGCCGCGACCGACAGCAGCATGCGGCAGGTCAGCCCCACCCCCGCATAAATGTCAAAGGAACGGATAAAACACATCAGCCAGAAGGTGCGCAACACCTGAAACGCATGGTAAAATTTGGTATTACTGAAAGCCCAGCGGGCGTGAAAACTCTTGTACAGCGGGATCAATTCCTGGGAAATCAGGATCACCACCCCGTTCAGTCCGCCCCAGACGACAAAATTCCAGCTCGCGCCGTGCCAGACGCCGGTGGCGAGCCAGGTGACCATCGTGGCGCACCAGACCGGCAGGCGGCGGCCCCAGTATTTGCCCAGCAGTTTCACCCCGCTCTCCCCCAGACGCGTCAGGGGCCGGGACAGCGACAGCGGGTAAAACAGATAATCGCGGAACCAGGTCCCCATCGTGATATGCCAGCGCCGCCAGTATTCCGCGATGGAAGCGGAGTAAAACGGCCGGCGGAAGTTTTCCGTGACCCGGACGCCGAACATCCGGGCGATGCCGACGGTCATATCGATGCCGCCGGTAAAATCCGCGTACAAAGTGACGGCGTAAAGAAAGACGGCGACGAGGACGTAAACGCCGTAAAACTCCGCCGGATCCGCCGTCAGCGTCCGCACCGCCGCGAGCAGGCGGTCAGCGACCAGCAGTTTTTTGCCGAGCCCGAACAGCGCGCGCAAAAGCCCGGCGGAAAAATCATCCGCGCAAAAGCGGCGCGGGGTGAACAATGTCTGTCTCAGGTCCCCCCAGCGGCTGATCGGCCCTTGGATGATCTGCGGAAAAAAGGAGACAAACAGCGCCAGCCGGAAGACGCTCCGCTCCGTCGCCTCCGCCGTTTTGCTCCGGTACATGTCGATATTGTAGCCGACGACCTGGAAGGTGTAAAAAGAGAGTCCCAGCGGCAAGAGAAAATGCAGCCCGCCCGTTTCCCAAGCCGCGCCGGACGGCAGCAGGCGGGCGAGGTTGTCCGCCGCGAAACCCGTGTATTTCACTACGGCCAGGATCCCGAGATTGACGGCCAAGGAGGCGATGAGCCAGCGCAGCCGCCGCCGCTTGATCCCCCGGCGGTAGCTTTTACTTTCCGCCGCCGAGAGCCGGTGCTCCGCCAGATAGGTTTCCTGCCGCTCCAGCAGATTCGCCATCCGCGTCGTCGCGATAAAAGAGCTGACGACGGTCGCCCCGATATACAGCAGGTTGCGCCAGCCGGAAAAAGCGTAAAAAATCAGGCTGCCCGCCAGCAGGATCCGCCATTGCCGGCGGCCGCCCAGGCAGTAATAGGCCGGAAGCAGCAGCGCCAGAAAAAGCAGGAAGGAAAAACTGGTAAAAAGCATCGGCGCTCTTATTCCGCGGACAGTCTTTGGATCAGGTCCATTATCGCCCGCGCGGAATTAAAATTTTCCGGCACGATATCCTCCGCTGTGATCTCGGCGTCAAAAACCCGGTTGATGGAGGTGATCAGGGAAATGAGGGCGAAAGAATCGATATGTCCGTCGTCTATCAGCGTCACGCAATGCTCGTAATCGACATCCGGCTGGATGTCACGCAAAATTTCCAGCAGCTCGTCCATAGAGTCATTCATTCCTTTCTGCGGCGATCCGTCCCGCCGCCGCCCGCGCCCCGCCCCGCCGCCCGTTTTTTCAGCGCGGCCCGGTCGATCTTGCCGTTTATCGTCAGCGGGAACGCCGCGCAGTTGACGACCGCCGCCGGCAGCATATAGGCTGGGAGCTGTTCTTTCAAACGCCGCCGCAGAGAAGCTTCCGTCTCCTCGCTCAGACAGAACAAGGTCATGCGGCTCGTCTGCTCGTCAAAGACACAGCAGGCGTCGACCGCTCCGCAGGCCCTGGCGGCCTCCTCTATTTCCGCCAGTTCGATCCGATAGCCCATATGCTTGATTTGCTGATCGGCGCGCGCCGCGAAAACCAGAGCGCCTTCCCCGTCATAACAGGCTCTGTCCCCCGTCCGATAGACGATCTCCGGATAGTCGCCCTGCAGCGGGTTTTGGACAAAAGCTTCGCCGGTGCGCGGGCGGTCGCGAAAATACCCCATAGTCACTCCGGCGCCGCGGATATACATTTCCCCCACGCGGCCCGGCTCGGTGATCAGATGGTTGGCTTCGTCGATGAGCAGGACGCCGGTATTGGAAAAAGGAAAACCGATCGGTATTTTCTCCCGCGGCAGCGGCGCTCCCGGCTCGATCACATAATAACAGGACATGCCCGTCGCTTCCGTCGGCCCGTATAAATGGATATATTTTACATCTGGCAGGGCTGCGCGCCACAGCTCAAACTGCCGGAGCGGGAACGTTTCACTGCCGAAAGCGATCAGGCGCAGATATTCGGGCGTCGCCGCCTTCAGACCGCCGAGACTGGAGACTATCGTCAGGGCGGAGGACACCCAGCAAATCGTGTTGACCCGGTGCTCGTTCAGGAAGGCGATCAGGCGCACGGGCGAGGTAAAAAGGGTCTTGGGGATGATCACCGTTTGCGCGCCGCATTTCAGCGTCGTATACAGCTCCTTCAGACAGGCGTCCACGTAAAAAGGCGTCTGGCTGCCGAACACGGTCCCCGGATCCGCCTCCAGCACCGCGCTGAGTTGTTCGATATAGTCCAGCGCGTTCCGGTGGCTGGCGATCACGCCCTTGGGCGCGCCGGTCGAACCGGAAGTGAAGACGACATAAGCCGGGTCGATATCCAGCGCCTGGGCGCGGATCCGCGCCAATAGGCCGTCGTCAGCCGGAGCGGCGCGGAGTTCCTCATACAGGCGGACCGGCCCCGCGCAGCCCAGTTCGCGCAGGCGGGCCTCCGAGCCGGCGTCACAGACCAGCGCGGCCGGCTCTGCGGCGGTCAGGATCTTTTGCAGACGGGGCGCGGACATTTCCCAGTCCGCCGGCACATAGTAATTCCCGCTGTACAAAACGCCGAGCAGCGCGGCCACCATGTCCGCCTGTTTTGGCATGAGCACAGCCACCGGGCGGCGGCGGCCGTATTCGCTCAACGCGCTCCCGACGGCGCGGGCGGCGGCGGAGAGAGCCTGAAACGTGAGACCGGTCTCGCCGTTCGTGAAAGCCACGCGGTCCGGATATCGCGCCGCGCTGTTTTCCAGGTATTCCAACAGATTTTTTCTCATGCCGTCACCATACCCGTCACCATACCACTTCCGGATACAGATCCGCGTCATAATCATAATAATGCCGCCGCGGATCCCGGGCCTGCGTGTACTGCCGCGCCTGCGACTCGGTGAAAATACTGCCGTCGAAATAGATAAAATACGGGGAGGCGTCATAATGATACCAGCCGCCGTCGATAAAAATCAGATTCCAGTAATGTTCCGCCGGGCCGCCCGCGCGCCTGACCCCGATGTTTTCTATCCCGGCCCGCGTCAGCAGCACTTCCGAAACGGCGTAGAAGGTGTAGCAATCGCCCCGGCCCGCCGTAAAAGCGTTGTAAGCGCCCCGCAGCACATTGCCTTTCTCGCCGTAGTCCAGATAAAGATTATTGGCCCGCACCCAATCGTGTATTTGTTTCACTATCTCCCGGTCGCTCATCCCGGCGGTGATGATCTTGGAGAGCACTTGATCCGCCAATCCGTAAACATACTCGTCCGTGATCTCCCCCACCGCGACATAAACCGTCGCCTGAGACTGGTTGCCGCTTTGATCGGCGGCGGCGTAGTAAACGGGATAGCGGCCGCTCCGGTCAAAATCCACCGCGCTTGAGTCCACGGTCACTTCCACTTGTCCGTCCCGGTCGTCCAGCGCCGCGACCCCCGTCCGCAGATCCGCCCTTCCCCCCACGAGGACGGCGTGATCCCGCGCGCCGGTGATCACCGGCGGTTCCTCGTCCCGCCGCACCGCCGCCGTCACGGTCAGGAGCGCCGCGTTGCCGAACTCATCGGTCAGAACCAGCTCAGCCGCCGCCGGGCCCGCCGTCGTCCAGTCCGGCTCGCGCTGAAAAGCCACTGTCACCGCGGAAGCGTCGCTGATATCCGTGAGGAGATCCGCCGGCGCCAGCGGTTCGCCCACCCAGGTCCACACGCCTTCCCGCGGCGCGGCGACCGGCGGGGTCGTGTCCGCCACCGTGACCGCGCAAACCAGCGGCCGGCCGTCCAGAATGAGGACCACTTCCCGCGTGACGCCGGCCTCGCTCCAATCGACGGCGGCGGCCTCCGCCGCCAAAACCGCCGTATGTCCGGACGCGGCCTGAACAAAGTCTTCGGCTTCGGGCGTCTCGCCGGCTTCCACGGTCACATTGCGGCTGCCGGGCAGCACGGTCAAACTCGACTCCAAAGTCTCGTGCCGCCAGCCAAGCGAAAAACTCAGCCGCACGCTTTGCCGCCCTAAAGCGTCAAAATCCGGCTCAGCCGCGAAACTGAGACGCGTCAAACCGCGATCGTCGAAACTGACAAAATCCCGCGGGGTCAGGATCTCGCCCGCCACGGAAGAACAGGCCCGGACCGCGGCGCCGGCGAGCGAGCGGTCCAAAAGCGCGGACTGCGCGCAAGCGGCCAGCAACGCGACGCCGGCTATCGTGAGCAAAGCAACGACGGCTTTGCGACCCACTTTATCCCACCATACCTTTCCGCGCGGGGAGCGAACACGCCCGCGCCGCTTCAGCGCGGGGCGCGCGCAAGCGGCAAGCAGGGCGAACCCGCCTATCGCCAGCAGCGCCGCGCCGACTCTGCGACTCTTCATCTGGCCATAACCTTTCCGCGCCGGGAAGCGCGCCGCTGCCGCCGGACGGTTTTCCAGGGGAAAACCGCGGCCTGACTGAGTGCCTGTCTCCCGCGAGGTCTCAAAAGGCGTACCTTTTGAGAGCGATCGCTTAGGCTTAAAAATACCACAAATACTGGCAGCGGTCAACAAGTCTTTTCATTTTTCAGAAAAAGTTCAGCAAAAATTCAGGGAAAATTCAAGGAATTTAACCTTTTATCCGGGGCGCGATCAGAACGCAAACACAGTGTCAAAAGGTACACCTTTTGACAGTTGTTTTATCGTCGCGAGGAAGTATCGGCAAATAAAGCGTACGGCTGACGCCGCAATTTCAGGGCAGGTCAAATGGATAGCCGACAATTCCTGATAATGTTTATGACTTTTCTTAGTTTATCAATAAACCGAATGTTTGCAAGTCTATATATGCCATTTATGGTTATTTTTCTATCTTTTTAACAATTTGATTTTTCAAAACCATTATTTATATTATTTATATTTACATACTTCGCCATTTGCGTAGAGGGGAAATTGATCACGGGACGCGGGGGTGATTACCATCGCCCACCCGGTTCCCCAATTGCGTCGTCATCCTATTTGTAAAATATTACCAAAATATAAATAAAATGCTTTGACATAAATATGATTTTATACTAAAATATTATATTCAGGATTTTCTCAGTATTATTAGGAGGATATATGCTCCCCCAGATAGATCTATTCGGCCTCTTTTCCGTCAGAAGTTATTATTTTTTTGTCGGCATAGGCATTGCCTGCATGGTGGTCTATGTGGCGATCGTCGGGATCCTCCGCTATCTGCCCTGGCTTTCTCTGGCGGAACTGCGCCTGTCTGGTTTCGGCGCGGTGAAAAAACATTACCGTTCCCTGCAGTATTTATTCCTGTTTTATTTTTGCTACGCCGTGTCTTACGGGTTCGGTTATATCGGGTTGTGGGTCCCAAAATTCGTCGTGATGTTCGGCCAGATAAACAGCGTCACTTTCGTGGGGTTCGCCCTGTTCTTCATCCCGGCCTTTCTCACTCTGGCGCGCTTTTTCCGTCTGCCCGGCCGCCCGGTTCTCCTGCTGGAGGCCGTAATGCCCTCGCTGATCATCATGCAGATCTTTCAGCGGGTGGCCTGCTATTTTAACGGCTGCTGCTTCGGCATCCCCTTTCGCGGCGGCATTGTTTTCCCGGACGACGCTCAGGCCAGCCGCCTGTACGGCGAAGGCACGGCGGTGTTTCCCACCCAGCCCGCCGAGTCCGCCGCGCTGGTCCTGCTCCTGATAATCACTATTATCGCCGCTCTTCTCGGCCGCCGCACTGTACACATATTCCCCATCGGTTTCGGGGCCGTCGGTTTTGTCAACGAAATATTGATGGGCGGGTTCAAAGGGATCACCGCCGGGCCTTTCGACGGCATGCATTTCTTCTTTTTGGCCCTCGTCGTCATGGGCATAGTCCTCTACCGCATGGCGCAGAGACCTGAGCCGCCCGGCCCGCCCGCGGCGGAGGAGCCGGCCCCCGGCGCGGACGACGCGGACGGCGCTTTGCCCGCGCTTCACGGCGCTGACCCGGCGGCGGGCGAGGCGGAAACTTTTCCTCTCACCGGGCCGCAGCAGACGCTGTGGAGCCTGGAAATGCGCTACGGCGGCGCGGTGAATATCCTGAGCGGCAGCGTCGTCTTTGACGAACCTTTAGATGAAAACCAGATTTTTTCCATCATGCGCCGCGTGACGGAGGCGACGGATTTCGCCCGCCTGCGCGTCAACCGGCAAAACAGACAGTATTTCCTTGATTCCGCCCCCCCGGCCTATGAAGTGCTGGATTTCGCCTCGGAGGAAGAATGGCACGCCGCGCTGGCGCCGCTGGCCCGCCGGCCGATGCCGGCTTTTTACGACGCGCCGCTCTATGAATTGAAACTCTGCCGGATAGGCGGCCAGTACCGCGGCGGTTTTATGCGCGGCAACCATATCGGCGGCGACGCCTGGACAGCCAAGCTGATCTTTGATTCTTTCGCCAAGGAATATATCGGCAAAATGGGGCCGATGCGCCCGCCGGCCTATACTTACCGCGATTTTATCCTGGAAGAGGCGGCGTATTTCCGTTCGGCGGAATACGAGGCGGACCGGCAGTTCTGGCGCGGGGAAATGCCGGCGCCGCCGCCGCTCAACTGCCTGAGGCCCGGGGCTGACGCGCCGGCCCGCCGGGCGGACGCCGAACGGGATTCTTTCCCGCTGGAAGCGGAAATGATGATCGCCCTGCGCCAATTCAGCAAGAAAAACCGCTTGGCCGCGGACGTGCCGTTTCTGGCCGCCCTCCTGCTGCTGCTCCTGCGCTCCGGCAATCAGGGCGGGGCCTCGGTCGGTTTTACCGCTCTCAACCGGGAACCCAATCAATTGCGCACGATGGGCCTTTTTGTCTCCACGCTGCCGATTTGCTGCCGCCCGGAGGAAGATATGACCTTGCGCGAGTTTCTCGCCGCCGTGCAGCAAAAACGCAAAGCCGCCCTGGAGCACCGCCGTTACCCGCTGTCGCATATGCTGCGTGATTTGCGCGAGACTTATCCGCACACGGAAAACCTGTACAACGTCCTTTTTGCCTATCAGATCATCCGCCCCGCCTTCGCCCCCTCGATGCGTTCCGTCTGGTATGAAAGCAAGCAATGCGGCAGCACTTTGAATTTCCATATTGAGGATTTGCAGAAAATTGATTTTTACGCCTTGCAAATTGAATACCAGCTGGAGTTTTTCACAGCGGAGGACGCCGCCGCCCTGCATAAGCGTTATGTCCGCATACTTAAACAGATCCTGACCGCCCCGAATTTGCGGCTCGGGGATCTGGATATCCTGTCGCCTGAAGACGCGGCCCTCTGGGAGGCCCTGAATTCCTCCGCCCTCCCTCTCGCTTTCCGCTCCCTCCCCGCCTCAATCCTGGGGCGCGCCGCCCGCTCCCCGCGGGCCCCTGCCGTCCGCTGCGGCGAGAGCGGCCAGGACTATGCCGCTCTCGCCGCTCAGGCGAACGGCATCGCCGCGCTCCTGCGAGCGCGGGGCGCGCCCCGGGGCGGCGCCGTGGCCGTGCTGACGGAACGGCGCCTGGAACTGCCGTCCCTCCTGCTCGGGATCATGCTGGCCGGATGCGCTTATCTGCCCATCGATACGTCTTCGCCCCGGGAACGCGTGGATTTCATCCTGGCCGACGCCCGGGCCGTTTTCCTTTTTTACGACCCCGTTTTCGCCGCGCGTTTCGACCCGGCTGCCCCCGCCATGTCTCTGACGGAACTGGCGGAACTGACGGCGGCCGCTCAGGCCCCGGATCCGGCGGGCTCTCCCCCGGCCGAGACGGCGGAGATCGCGCCGGACGACATCGCCTATATCATTTACACCTCCGGCTCCACCGGCCGCCCCAAAGGCGTGCGCGTCCCGCATCTGGCGATCCTCAACCGGCTGTGCTGGATGGAGGCGGCCTAC
>JAISEW010000176.1 GCA_031263945.1 Gracilibacteraceae bacterium
GGCGGCGCGCCGGGGAAGCCTGGGGCGGGGGGCAGGGCACCGTCCTCCTGCACGGGGTGACCGGTTCGGGCAAAACGGTGATCTACGGCCGGGCCGCCGCCGAAGTTTTAGCCAAAGGGATGCAGGCCATCATCCTCGTGCCGGAAATTTCCCTCACTTCCCAGATCGCCGCTTTTTTCAGCGCCCATTTCGGCGCCGGCGTCGCCGTCGTCCACTCCGGTCTGAGGCCGGGGGAAAAGCTCGCCATCTGGGAAAAATGCCTGCGCGGGGAACTGCAAATAGTCGTCGGCGCCCGTTCCGCCGTTTTCGCCCCTTTTCCCCGCCTCGGCCTCATCGTCGTGGACGAGGAACACGACGGCGCTTACAAGCAGGAAGAAAATCCCAAATATCACGCCCGCGACGTCGCCCGCCGCCGTCTGCCGGGCGGGCTGGTCATCCTCGGCAGCGCCACCCCCTCGCTGGAAGCTTACGCCGCCGCCGCCCGCGGGCAGATCGCCCGTGTGTCTTTGCCGGCCCGCTACAATCAAAACCCCATGCCGCGCGTCACGGTGGCGGACATGAAGCAAGAATTAGCCGCCGGCAACAACAGCGTCTTATCTTTCCCTTTGCGCGAGGCGCTCACGGAGACGCTGGCCCGCGGCGAACAAGCGATCCTTTTTCTCAACCGCCGCGGCTATTCCACCTTCATTCTCTGCCGCGAATGCGGGCACGTCGTTTCCTGCCCGCGCTGCGACGTGGCCCTCACTTTCCACCAAAAAGCGGACGTCCTCCGCTGCCATTACTGCGGCCACTGGGAAACGCCGGTCAAAAACTGCCCGCGCTGCGGCAGCCGCTACATCCGTTATTTCGGCCAGGGCACCCAAAAAGTGGAAGAAGCGGTGGGGGAACTCTGGCCTCAGGCGCGGGCGCTGCGGCTGGATCGCGACGCCGCCGCGGAGGCGCGGGGGCCGGAGGAGATCGTCGCCCGTTTTCGCCGGCGGGAGGCGGATATCCTCATCGGCACGCAAATGCTGGCCAAGGGCTTGGATTTTCCGTATGTAACTCTGGTCGGCGTCGTCGCGGCGGATCAATTGCTCAACATGCCGGATTTCCGCGCCCGGGAACGGGCTTTCCAGCTTTTTACCCAGGTCGCCGGCCGGGCGGGCCGCGGGCAGCGGGAAGGGGCGGTGATATTGCAGACCTACGCGCCGGACGACCGCACGGTCCTGTGCGCCGCGGATTACAATTATGAGCTTTTCGCGCGGGAAGAGCTGGCCTATCGGAGCGAGCGCCGCTATCCCCCTTTTGCTCATATGCTGCGCCTGATGATTTTCCACGCCGACGAGGCCCGCGCCGTCAAAGCCGCCATCGTTCTGGCCGACTGCCTGCAAACGGAACTGACCGCCGCTCACCCGCTCCTGCGCCTGTTCGGGCCGGCGCCGGCCGTTCTCACCCGCCTGAAAAACGAATACCGCTGGCAGATCATCCTACAGGGACGCGATCCGGGGGAACTGCGGCAGGCGGCCCACCGAGGCGTCGCCGCTTTTTACCGGGAGAGCGCGGCCGGAGGGATACGTCTCAGTCTGGACGTCGATCCGTTATGAAAGGTTATCCGTGATGAGAATTGTGTTTATGGGTACGCCGGAATTCGCGGCGGTGAGCCTGCGGGCGCTTATCGGCGCCGGGCATGAGGTCACCGGGGTTTTCACCCAGCCGGACCGGCCCGCCGGTCGGGGCGGCCGCCTGAAACAGAGCGCGGTCAAAGAACTGGCGCTGACGGCCGGGATCAAGGTTTTCCAGCCCGGCCGCTCGCGGGAGGGGGCGGACGCTTTGCGCGCCCTGCGCCCGGAATTGATCGCCGTGGTGGCTTACGGGCAAATACTGCCGCCGGAGATCCTCGCTTTGCCGCCGGGCGGCTGCGTGAATCTGCACGCTTCGCTTCTGCCGCTGTACCGCGGCGCGGCGCCGATCCAATGGGCGCTGCTCAACGGGGAGACCGAGACCGGGGTGACGACCATGCGCATGGACGCCGGCATGGATACGGGCGATATTTTGCTGCAGGAATCCTGCCCGATCCTCCCCGGCGAGGATATGGGCGCTCTGCACGACAAACTGGCCTTTCTGGGCGCGGCGCTGCTGGCGGAAACGCTGCGCCGCCTGGAGAGCGGCGGCCTGACCGCTCGGCCCCAGAGCGAGGGCGCCACCTGCGCCCCGCGGCTGGGACGGAGCGACGAGCGGCTGCCGTGGCCGGAAGACGCCGTCAGCCTGGCCCGCCGCGTCAGAGCCTTGCGGCCGTGGCCGGGCGCTTTTACGCAGCTGCGCGGCGAGACGATAAAAGTCTGGGAGGCCGAGGTCCGGCCGGAAGAAGGACCTGGGCAGGCCGGTCCGGGGGAGATCCTCCGTCTGGGGGAGAGCGGGATTCTCTGCGCCGCCGGTTGCGGCGCCCTGGAGCTCCTGACCGTGCAGCCGGCCGGGCGCAAAAGCATGGTGGCGGCGGATTTTGCCCGGGGGCGCCGTCTCGGGCCCGGAGAGCGGTTTCTCTAAAAAAAACACCGGGCGGCTATGCATCATCGCCGGCTTATGATATACTGTCATCAACAGGTAAGTCGTTAAACGGCGGAGGGCTGATTTATGGCGGGTATAGGTCTGATCTTAGCAATTATTATCGCTTTGGCCGTGGTGATTTTTACGGTGCAAAACGCCGCGACCGTTTCCGTGAGCTTTATTTTATGGACGGCGGACACGCCGCTGGCGGTGGTCATTTTTTGCTCGGTGCTGGCGGGCGCTTTGCTGATGTTCTGTCTGGTGCTGTATAAATCGCTGCGGGACAAATGGCGGTCGCGCCGTAGCGGCAAAACGGAAGAAGCGCGGCCCAAGGATGAGGACGCAACCGTCGTCTCGCTCAGGGAATCCGCGCCGGAAGCCGGGAGCGCGGAGGGACCGGCGGCGGAAGATGCGGCGCCGGATGAGCGGGGGGAATGACGGATAGTTTTATGAGGACCTCTAAATACTCAAAATTGAATTAAACGGCCAGACCAGACGGCGCTGGCTCTTGCCGGCGGCGGAAAAAGCGGACAGCGCGGCCTTTCAGGAAGAATTATAAAGGCAGGTGGAATATGTAATGACGTTCGCGGAACTGGTTCGGCAACACGCCGTCAAGGTGAAGGAACTCAAGGGCATCGTCCAGACGGAGGAAGCCACGAAAACAGCGCTGATACTGACGTTTTTCAAGGATGTTCTCGACTACGACATTTTCGACCCTATTGAATTTGTGCCGGAAGCCAGCGCCACAATCGACAAAACCAAGTGGGGAAGCATTGATTACGTTGTCCAGATAGGCGGCAAACCCGCCATTATAGTTGAAGCGAAACATGTTGACGTGAATCTCGACAACCACGCGCAGCAGTTATTCAGATACTTCGCGAGTTCCGAGGCGCGGTTTGCCATACTCACCAACGGCATAGAGTACAGATTCTACAGCGACATCGAACAGAGCAACAAAATGGACTTAAAGCCATTCTTGTCGGTAGACTTCCTGAATCTCAAAGATGCTCAGATTCAAGCTTTGCAGCGTTTCTGCAAAAAAGAGTTCGACACCGACACGCTGCATGACGTCGCAAACGAAATGAAGTGGCATGGCGAAATCAGAGCCGCTTTCAAAGAGCAACTGGCGAACCCGTCAGACGACTTTGTGCGCCTGTTGATTTCACGCGCCTATAAAGGCGAAAAGACAAAAGCCGTCATGCATAGGTTTCGGCCTTTCGTCAAAGCGGCTATAATCGGGTACATCAATGAAGCTATCCATGACCGCATAGCGGTGACAAACGATCCTGGGGAAGGGGGAGAAGATAACGGCCCCTTTGAGGCGCAGATGTTTGAGGCCGTCAGCGCGTTATTTGACGACAGTTTCAAGAAGTCGAGATTCCGTATGTATCAGCAAAAAGAGCATCTTGTGGTATGGTATCGAAACAGTTTGCTCTGTCTGTTTCACTATAATTCGGACAAAACCGCGCTTATAGACATTCAGTTTATGCAACCATTCATGGAAGAAGGCTGCAATTGGCGCAAGCGTGAAAGACGGGATTCACACCCGATAGGCAATATATCCGAAGTAGAGCTTTTTGTAGACAGGATAATCGCTTCGGCCAAGGACATAGACGAATGCTACATCGAAAGCGCCCGGCGCAAATCTGAGAAAAACACGTGAATGGGAGGATAACGGCATGGAAAACTTAAAGACTTGCAGCGGGCATAGCGATTATCGCCAATCTTGACTATCACGCCGTCTGCCACAAGTTCCTGCAAAATAGCGCGGACACGGCCAGCATGAACGAAATCGGCCGGGAGGTAAATGTTAAAAAATGGGATTTCACTGGCGGATTTCAGCCGCTTTCCGATTGCGCCCATACCCCAGTGAAATCCCATCGAGAACATCGCATGTGATCCAAGTATTTCGGGAAGTTTTTTGTCGTCGAACTATCCAAATTCCGAATGTGTCCGGTCCGAAATCTATATTGACACGAGCGCTCCCGTATGTTATTGTTTGAAACAGTCGGAACGGAGAACGGGATGCGAGAGTTATGAAAGAAAATGAATTAAACGGCCAGATCAGGCGGCGCTGGCTCTTGCCAGCGGCGGAAAAAGCGGACAGCGCGGCCTTTTCCGCCAGCGGCGTTCCGCCGGCCGCTCTGGCGATCATGGCCCGGCGCGGCATCAAAGAAGCGCGCGCGGCGCTGGATTATCTGGCTGTGACCCCCGGCGATTTGCACTCGCCTTTTTTGTTTCAGGATATGGGCAAAATCATCGCCCGGTTGGAGACGGCCCGGCGGCGGCGGGAAAAACTGCTCATCCACGGGGATTACGACGTGGACGGGGTCACTTCCGTCGCTATGCTTTATCATGTTTTGCGAGATTCAGGCCTAGACGTTATCGCCTACATCCCCACCCGAGACGAGGGCTACGGGTTGCGCGCGGAGACGGTCAGAAAATGCCGGGAGCAGAAAGTGGCGCTGATCCTCACCGTGGACTGCGGCGTCACTTCCGTCGCCGAAGCCCGGCTGGCCAAGGAGTTGGGGGTCGACCTCATTATAACCGATCACCATGAGCCGGAGACGGAATTGCCGGAAGCGGTCGGCATTTTAAATCCGCGGGTCGACGCCGGTTATCCTTTCGGCTATTTAGCCGGCGTCGGGGTGGCGTTCAAACTCGTCCAGGCCATCTACGCCCGTTTGACTCCTCAGGAGGCGCGCCGGCCGGAAAACGTCTGGCTGGATATGGTCGCGCTCGGCACCATCGCGGATATAGTGCCGCTGAGCGGGGAAAACCGCGTTTTGGTCAAATTGGGCCTGGAGCAGATGGCGCGCACGGAACATACCGGTCTGCGCGCGCTGCTGGCGGAATGTAATCTGAGCGGCAAAAAACCCACCGCGGGGCAGATCGCTTTTCTCGCCGCGCCGCGCGTCAATGCCGCCGGGCGTATGGATACGGCTCGCCGGGCCCTGGAGCTTTTTATCACCCAGGACGACGAGGAAGCGCAGGCTTACGCGCGGGAATTGAGCCGCGAAAACACCGCCCGCCGGGAAGTGGAACAGCGGATCGTGGACGAGGTGCGCGCGGAACTGGAGCAAGGCGATCTGCCGCCGGTCATCGTCCGCTCGTCCCCGGACTGGCCCCATGGCGTTATCGGCATTGTGGCTTCTAAGATAACGGAAATATACCGCCGCCCCGTATACCTTATCGCGGAGGAAGGCGCGCGGGCCAAGGGCTCGGCCCGCGGCGGCCTGAGCGGCTACTCGGTCGTGGGCGAGTTAAGCGCCTGCTCCGCCGATCTGGAAAATTGGGGCGGGCATAAGGCGGCCGGCGGTTTTACCATAGCCACGGAGCGGATCCCGGCTTTGCGAAAGGCGCTGAACGAGGGGGACGGCGACTGGCGGGCCGGGATCGGGATAGAGGATATCACGGCGGACGCCGTGCTGACCCCGCGGGAAATAACCTTGGAACTGGCGGCCACGCTGGAAATAATGGCCCCTTTTGGCGCCGCCAATCCAACGCCGGTTTTTTGCACGCGGGATCTCGTCGTCCTAAAAGTCGCCACTTTTGGCGACGAGGCCCATCTGCGCCTTGACCTGGGCGGGGAGGGCGTCCGGCTCACGGCGAAAGCTTTTCGCCGCGGCGAGGAAGCCGCTCTTTTCCATATGGGCGACACGGTGGATTTATTGTATAATTTGGAAATAAATTCCTATCAGGGGCGGGAAGAATTACAACTGCTCTTGCGGGATTACCGCTTCGTCTCCTCCGTCCACTCCGCGCCTGGATCCGGCGCTCGCGGCCCGGAACCGGCCATACTGACGGCGCCGCCGGCCGAGGCCGCCGCTAAGGCGCCGCTGGATTTTCATTTGGACAGAGAAAACCTGAAGGATTTTTACCGCCGCCTGCTCGCCGCCCGGGCCGCGAGCGGTGAGACCGTGTTTCGCTGGGAAATAGGCGACGCTTTTCCGCTGCCGGAATCAGAAATGCTCAAGATTTTTTTTGAACTCGGTCTGGTGGAATGGCAGGGCGGAGCGAACCCTTATCAATTGACGGCGCCGCCGCAGGAGAAAAAGCTGGCTCTGGAAAGCTCGCTGCGTTTTCGCTATTGGAACGGGAGCGCGCCGCCGAGTGGAATGTGATCGAAATGCCGAACATACATCTATGGGATGGATTCCATTTTTTGGATTCCGGGACAAGCCCGGAATGACGGGGAGGGATCGGACGGGCAAGCCCGGAATGACGGGGGTTCATCAGTTCCTTTCAGCCAGCACCTCGGCGGTGTGTTTCACGGCGATGCCGATATCACGCGCGTCCAGCCCGCCGCGGATCTGCATCATGCAGCCGGGGCAGTCCACGACGACGGCTTCGGGAGTGGTGGCGAGGATATTGTTTACCTTCATTTCCAAAATAGGTCCCGATACTTCCGGATATTTTATAGAGTAAGAGCCGGCAAAACCGCAGCACTGGTCGCAGTCTTTCATCTCCGTCAGCTCGACGCCGGTCTGCCCGCGCAGGATCTCCCGCTGTTCCTCAAAAACGCGCATCGTGCGCTTCATATGGCAGGAGTCGTGATAGGTTATCCGGAGCGGGGCGCCGTTACCCTTGCCGGGGATGCCGCCCAGCATGTGCAACAGCTTGGAAAAATCGAACGTTTTCGCGGCGAGAGTTTCCGCCCGGGTGATGAGATCCTTGTCGGCGCCTTCCAGGAGTTCCGGGTATTCGCGCAGGGCGTGGGTGCAGGTCGGGCAGGCCGAGACGACATAGTCGTATTTCTCCGCTTCCAGGCCCCGGATGTTGAGCTCCGCTGTTTTCTTGGCGTTGGCGCGGTCGCCCATATAGTTGGCGGGGGCGCCGCAGCAGGACTGGGTTTCCGGCAGCGCGACGCGATAGCCGGCCATGTTCAGGTTTTTGACGACCGCCTCCGCGATGCCGGGGTAAACGAAATCAAGCAGACAGCCTGTATAAAGCGCTATGACGCCGCGCGGATCTGCCACATTCTGGGTTATGCCGGGGAAAATATCGCGGAAAGGTCTGGGCGCGACCGTCGGCAGACTGCGCCCTTCGGTCATGCCGGACAAAAAGAGCGGCAGATGGCGGATCGTCGGTTTTCCCCGGCTGACGGGCAGCTGGCCGACGGAGGCGACGCGCAGCATGGAATGGAAAAGCCGGCGGTTGGAGACGACGTCCAGAATGAATTTATGCACAAACGGCATGCCTTCGTCGCCGTAGTTTTTGCGCAGCTTCAGGATCATCCCGTGAATATCGAGTTTGCCGGCGCATACCTCGGCGCAGCGCCCGCATTGCAGACATAGGTTCTGAATATCGCGGCCCCGCTCTTTAGATGTAAGAAAAGCCGTGAGCAGCGTGCCGATGCCGCCCGTGTAGGCGTGTCCGCCGAATACGTGCCCGCCCAGAAATTGGAAGGCCGGACATACGTTCAAACAGGCGGCGCAGCGCACACATTGGAACATTTCCTTGAAATCCTCGTTTTTACTCAGGGCGCGCCGGCCGTTGTCCAGAATTATGACGTGAAATTCCTTCTCGCCTTTTTCCTCGTCGGTCAGATAGGCCTCCGTCGGGCCGGAAAACATGGAAACATAGGTGGTGATGTTCTGGCCCGTGCCGTTGCGGGGCAAAGTTTTCAAGATGGGGGCGATCTCGCGGAAGTTTTTGATAAATTTTTCCAAACCGACTATATAGATGTGGACGCGCGGCAAAGTGGAGGTCAGGCGGGCGTTGCCTTCATTGCTGATCATGACCAGCGTGCCTGTCTCCGCCACGGCGATATTGGCGCCGGATATGCCCATGTCGGCTTCGAGGAATTTGGCCCGCATCACGGAACGCGCCGTTTTCACCAGCTCGGCGATGACGGGGTCGTTTTTATGGCTCGTATAATCCGAAAACAGGTCCGCCACCTGCTCCTTGGTGAGGTGGATGGCCGGCAGCACCATATGGGAGGGGTGTTCGTGGTTCAAAGCGATGATGAATTCACCCAGATCGGTTTCCTGCACTTCCATGCCGGCTTCCCGCAGGGCTTCGTTCATGAGGATTTCCTCGGAGGCCATGGATTTGGACTTTATGACTTTTTTCACATTGTTGGCCGCGGCCACTTTTTTTACATATTCATTGGCCGCGTCGCCGGTCGGAGCCCGGAAAACCTTGACGCCCCGCCCGACCATCTTGCGCTCGAACTCGTCGACCACTTCGTCCAGATGGTCGCGGGAATATGACTTATATTCCTTGACTTTTTCCCGCAGGGCCTCGAAATCGTAGCCCGTGTAAGCCTTATCCCGGGCGACCGGGTATTCGCGGGCGAATTTGCCGAGCGCGCCGCGCAGGGTGCCGTTATCCAGCGCGCGGTCGATTTCCTTGCGCAGTTCCGTGTTGGCCATGTTTTTCAGCGCCCCCCTTCATCCACGACTATTATGACGAGTTCTATCGGGCCGTGTACGCCGACGGTCAGGACGCGCTCTATGTCGGAGCTGCGGCTGGGGCCGGTGATAAAACCCACATAGTTCGGCAGCGCGCCGACTGACGCTATCGCCGCCAGCGCGTCGTCCAGCTCCGGCAGAATAGCGGAAGATTTGAGCAAAGCGATATGCGTGTCCACCAGAGTGGAGCAGAGGCGATTGTCCACTTCCGGGGCGTATTGCACCAGAGTGCCCAGTTCCGCGATCCCCCATTGCGCCTCGGTGATACCAACGCCAGCCTGCGGTATCCGCCGCCGCAAGTCGTCGATAATGACTTCATAGCCCCCTTCGGTCAGCGCCGCCGGAACTCCGGCCTCCGTGAGCAAAGGCGAGGGAAACAGGGCCACTTTGTCCGCTTTCCGCTTTTGCAGGGCTTCCGTGATCAGCGTCAGCAGTTCTTTCCTGTCCGCGGCCAGATAACATTCCCCGTTGACCGAGGCGACTTTGGCGGCAAAACTGTCGTATAAACCTTTGTCCTGCATCGGGACACCTCCGTTCTTGGTCTGCTGGTCAGACCAGTATATATTTTTAATATTAGCACAGCCGCGCCGGAAAAGCAATTAAAACCGCGGGCAAATTTTTCCCTTGACGGGAGAATCTAATACCGCCAGGCGCAAAATATTTTTTCCAATATGCCGATAACGGCGTAAAAAAGCAGGCCCAGCAAAGCCATGGCGATGATCCCGGCGTACATCACCGTGTATTCCCGCGTCTCCATCCCGTTCAAGATAAAATAGCCCAGCCCGTCAAACGAGGCGAAAGTCTCGGCGAAAAACAGCACCGCGACGGCGGTCCCCGTCGTAATGCGCAGACTGGTCAGAATATGCGGCAGGCAGCAGGGCAGGATCAGGTGGCGCAGTATCTGCCAGGGGCCGGCGTGGAGCGAGCGCAGCGACAAGAGACTGGCGGCCGGTACGGCGGCGGCAGCGTCCCAGGTGACGACGGTGATCTGGAAAAAAATAACCAGCATGATCAGCAGGATCTTGGGCGCGTCGCCGAGACCGAGCAATACGACCAGCACCGGTAAAAACACGACTTTTGGCAGCGGGTAAAGCATGGCGACCAGCGGACCGCCCAAACGGGCCGCCCAGGCGCTGCGTCCCAGCAAAATCCCGAGCGGCACGGCCAGCGCCAGCGCCAGGACCGTACTGACCAAGATGCGGGCCGCGCTGACCAGAAAATGCCGGG
>JAISEW010000172.1 GCA_031263945.1 Gracilibacteraceae bacterium
AAGGACGGGGCGCCCGCCATCGGGAAATGGCCGGGGCTTTCCTGCGCGGCTATAGCGCTGCTGATGGTCGCGGCGCTGTTTACCGGCACGGTATATGCCGGCTCGCTGGGGATACCCGGAGAACTGTACAGCAAAATTCTTTCGCTCATGCTGGGCGCCGCTTTCCTGTTTTCGGCCCTGCTGGCGGTCTGGCTCATTTACCGCGGCGGGCGGGGCGTGGACCGTTTTGCCGCGTTTTCCCATGTTTTGGGATTATCCTGCCTGGCCATGAATGTCATGTTTGCCTGTTCGCATATGAATTTACGAGAGAACTTCCTGCTGGAAATAGGAAAAAGCGCGGTCGTTTATCTGGCGGCTGGCGCCATCGGTATGCGTTTCGCGAAAAACTATAGATTGGATCCCGGGCGGAGCCCGGAATGACGGGAGGGGGCGCCGGGCGGGATCCTCGGCGCTCCGCCGCTTGACCCAATACTCGGGACGGGCAGGGCAAGCCCGTCCCCTCCGAATTCGCGTGTACAGCATCGTTCCCGTAAGGGACGGGTAAACCCGTCCCTATTCCGGCATGAAGCCGAAATGACGGGGGAAGTCGCCCGCGTTTCCGATCCTTCTTGAAATATGGCGCGCTATGATATATAATGGAAACCATACTTCCTGACGGAGGCGAAACATGGACAAAAAAGTCGGGTTTTGGGTCAACCCTCACCGCGTCGGTGATTTATCCAAGCTCGATTCGATCAGGGCATGGTTTGCGGAGCGCGGCTGGCAAACGCTGCCGGAGTGGCGGGGCGGCCGGCCGGATAAAATCGACTTCCTGCTCTCGTTTGGCGGGGACGGCACTTTTCTGGAAGCGGCGCGCGAAGCGGCGTCTTATGATATCCCGGTGCTGGGCGTCAATTACGGAAAACTCGGCTTCCTTTGCGAAGTGGAGCAGGACGGCGTTATCGCCGCGCTGGAAAAAATACTGCGCCGCGAGTTTGTGATCGAACAGCGGCTGATGCTGCAGGCCGGCCTTGACCGTCCGGACGGCCGCCGCTATTTTGCCTTGAACGACGTCGTGTTCAACCGCGACTTGCGCGAATCCACGGTAAAATTCCAGGTGCGCCTGTCGGGAGAAGCCATTGCCGGCCCGCCCGGCGACGGCCTGATCGTCGCGACCCCGACCGGTTCCACCGCCTATTCCCTTTCCGCCGGCGGCCCGGTCGTCAGTCCGGATGTGGAAGCTATCTTGATCACCCCGCTGGCGCCGCACGCTCTGTCCTCCCGCCCGATGGTCGTTTCCGCCGGAGAGGAGATAACGGTTTCCCTGGAAAAAGGCAGCCGCTGTCACGTGACGTTCGACGGAGGCAATCATATCGAACTGGCGCGGGGAGAAACTATCAGCGTCGTCAAAGCGCCGCTGAAAGCGAAGCTGCTGCGTCTGGAACTCAGGGGCTTCCAGCGGATGGCGCGGGAAAAACTGCGCGACGGATAGGAGGGAGAATTTTGCTGACGGAGCTGAATATCCGGGATTTCGGCTTAATGGAAAACATACATTTGGAGCTTGAGGGCGGTTTCAGCGTTTTTACCGGCGAGACCGGGGCCGGCAAATCCATGCTGATAGACGCTCTCAGTCTCTTGCTGGGCGGACGGGCCAGCGCGGACATCATCCGGCACGGCCGGGAAAAAACAAACGTGGAGGGGATTTTTTCCGCGCTGCCGCCTCAGACTTCCGCTTTTTTGGCGGAGGAAGGGTATCCCCTCGAAGACGGTCTGTTGTTTCTGGCCCGGGAGATAAACGCCTCCGGCCGGAATATCTGCCGCGTGCAGGGGCATACAGTCCCGCTTTCCCTCTATAAAACCTTTTGCGCCGATCTGGTGGACATCCACGGGCAGGCGGAACACCAGTCCTTGCTGCGTCCGGAATACCACCGCGAACTGCTGGATAATTTCGGCGGCGCGGAGCATCTCGGCCTGGTGGCGGCCGTGCGGGAATGCGCGCTGCGCTATCGCGAGCTGGCGGCTAAAGAGCGCGGCCTGCTGCAATTAGAGGGCGATATCGCCCGGCAGCAGGATTTTCTGCGCTATCAGATCAAGGAAATAGAGAAAGTGGCCCCCGCGGTCGGTGAGGAGGAAAACCTGGAACAGGAAAAACAACTGTTGGTGAACGAGGAGCGCATCCATTTTTTGGCAGACGAAATATACGCCGCCCTCTATGACGCGCCGGACCGGCAGGGAGTGACGGCGCTGGATCTCCTGAGCCGCGCGGATAAAGCCCTGTCGGAGCTGAGCGGCATCGACCGGGGTCTGGCGGAGACGGCGGCAGCCCTAAGCGAACTGTATTTCACTTTGGACGACATCGCGGCCCAGATCCGCTCTTACCGCGGCGGTCTCAGCTTTGAGACGGGCCGGCTTGATATGATAGAGACCCGGCTCATGTCTTTGCAAAAATTGCGCAAATACGGGGCCACGGCGGCGGAAGTCATAAGGAAAAAAAAGGAAATGAAGGAAAAGCTGGAGGAACTGAGTCTGCGCCAGGGGGAAAAAGAATCGCTGCGCCTGAGCAAAAACGACGCCCGCTCCGCTTTCAGCCATCTGGCCGAGGAACTGAGCCTCAAGCGCGGCATAGTGGCCGATCGCCTGGAAAAAGGGCTGGCCGGGGAGTTTGCCGGTTTGGGCATGGAAGGCGCCCGGGTGGAAGTCATATTTACCCCGGTCGTCGATCCGGCGCCGCACGGAGGTGAACAGATCGAGTTTTATTTTTCCGCCAATGTGGGCGAACCCCCCCGACCGCTGGCTAAAATAGCCTCCGGCGGCGAGATGGCCCGGATCATGCTGGCTTTTAAGAGCCTGCTCGCCCAGGTCGAGACCGTGGACACTTTTGTTTTTGACGAGGTGGACAGCGGCGTGGGCGGCGTCACCGTGCATAATCTGGCCGAAAAACTGACGCGCATCGCCGCCGCGAAACAGGTGCTGTGCATCACCCACAACGCCCGCGTCGCCGCCTCCGCCTCCGCGCATTACGCCATCGCCAAAAACGTGCGGCAGGAGCGGACGATAACCGGCGTGCGCAAATTGACAAAAACGGAGCGCGTCCGGGAAATAGCGCGCATGATGGGCGGCGACGAAGCGGCCCGCCGCATGGCGGAGCAGCTGCTGCCACTTGAAGCTGAGGTATTTAAGGAGTGAGCGAGAGTTGGAACAAAATCCTTTAAGCCAGTTCGCGGAATGGACGACCATCGGCGGCTATGACGTCGATGTGCGCGGACGCTGGAAAACGGCCGCTATTTTGCGCCAGATGAGCCTGACCGCTCAAAACCATTGTCAGATAGTCGATCCGGACAATATCGTGTTTACGCGTTACGGCATGTTTTGGGTGCTGATGCGGGCGAAGGTGGAACTCGGCCGCAGCCCGGCGGAAGGGGAAAAAGTGGAGGTGCTGACGAAGGCCAGCGCGGAAAAAGGGCGCGTTTTCAACCGGCTTTTCCTTTTTCGAACAGAAAAAGGCGAACAAATCGGCGCGGCCTCGACGATATGGCTGCTGCTCAACATGACGACGCGATCGATCGGCCGGCTGCCGGATGATTCCGGCCTCACGCGTTATGTGGCCTCGGAGTTTTCCTGGCCTACCGCCGAGCCGCGATCCATCCGCTGCAACCTGCCCGTGACGGAGACCCAGACGCGCCGGGTCCGGTATTCCGATCTGGATATGAACCGCCATATGAACAACGCGCGCTACATGGAATGGGTGGTGGATCTCCTGGGGCTGCCCCGGCTGCAGGCGGCGTTCCTGCGGGAATTCCAGATCAATTATTTGAAAGAAGCGACCTGGGGCATGGATATAGAGACGACTTTGATGGAAAAGGGCGAAGATTTTTGCGTGCGCGGCAAAGACCTGGCCGGCGGAGCGGTGCTTTTTGAGGCTTGCGGGAAGCTGACACCCGAATGATGATTTTCTTTCCGGCGGCAGGAATTTATGGCTTGTCAGTCGAAAAACAGAAAACATATAATTAAGTTCCTGTAGAATAGGAGAGAAACGTGCAGGGGATAATCAGCGTCGTTCTGGCGGATGATAACAGGGAATTAGTGAATATGCTCCAGGAATATATAGAAAGTCAGGCGGATATGCGTCTGGCGGGCAAAGCGTATAACGGCAACGACGCCCTTACGCTGATCGAGATAGAAAAACCGGACGTGGTCATTCTGGATATGATCATGCCGCATATGGACGGTCTCGGCGTGCTGGAGCGCCTGACCGAGCTGGGCCTGAAGCCGCGGGTCATCGTCCTGACCTCGTTCGGGCAGGAAACCATGACGCAAAGAGCCGTGCAAATGGGAGCGGATTATTATATATTAAAACCCTTTGATTTGGAGACGCTGGGAAAACGGATCCGCCAGCTGACCGACCCCGCCGGCGAGGAGACGGCGCTTTTGCGGCGCCAGCTGCGGAGCCTTGAGTCGGAAGCGGAAACGGAAAAAGAAAAAATCGACGCCCGCAATTTGGACATGGAAGCGACCAAGATGATCCAATTTATGGGTGTGCCGGCGCACGTCAAAGGATACCAGTATCTGCGCGACGCGATCGTCGCCGTAGCAAAAAACATGAATTTGCTCAGCGGCGTGACCAAGGAACTCTACCCGATGATCGCCAAACAGTACGGCACGACGCCCAGCCGCGTGGAACGCGCCATCCGCCACGCGATCGAACTGGCCTGGGACAGAGGAAACTCGGATTTTCTCAATCGGTTTTTTGGCTATACGCTGAATTTTGAGCGGGGAAAACCGACCAATTCGGAATTTATCGCCATGGTAGCGGATAAAATGCGCGTCATTTAAGATGTTTTACAAGGAGGATTTTCTTCCATGCGTTCTTTTTTGGTCAATATTGGGGTGTCCAATAAACATCTGCATCTTTCGGCGGCTGATTTGGCCGCGCTCTTCGGCGCGGAACACCGGCTGACTAAGACGAAAGATTTGAGTCAGCCGGGGCAGTTCGCCTGCGCGGAAACAGTGACTTTGATCGGGCCCAAAGGCACGCTGCCGAATATACGTGTTCTGGGGCCCGTGCGTGACGAGACCCAGGTGGAACTCGCGCAAACCGACGCGGTGCGGATCGGGGTGAGGGCGGAGCTGCGTGATTCCGGCAATCTGGCCGGCACGGAAGGCTTGACGCTCGAAGGCCCCGGCGGCAGCCGCGTCACGATCCCGCGCGGTGTGATATGCGCCCAGCGCCATCTGCACATCACGCCGCCGGAAGCGGCGGAGCACGGTCTCCGGGACCAGCAGATAGTTAAGGCCAAGGTGGACGGACCGAGAGGCGGCGTGCTGGAGCAGGTGCTTGTGCGCGTCCGCGGCGATTTCGCTTTGGATTTTCATATCGATACGGATGAGGCCAACGGTCTCGGCGCCAAAAACGGCGACACGGCGACCATCATCATTGACTGATGACTGAGACGGCGTCTGGGGCAAAGGCGGGAAATCCCTGGCTGCGGATAGGGCTGCCCCTGGGGGCGGTGTTCGTCGCGGACCGTCTCACGAAATATTGGGTGCGCGGGCATATGGACGTCGGAGACAGCGTGCCGGTGATTCCCGGATTTTTCCATCTGACCTATATCCTGAACCCGGGCGCGGCTTTCGGTTTCCTGCCGGAACAGGGCTGGTTATTTGTCGCCGCCGGCTTTGCCGTGGTCGGCGCGCTGATCGTCTGCCGCCGCCTGATCATGGCTCTGCCTGTCGCGGCCGGTTGCTGCGTCGGCCTCATCGCCGGTGGCGCGGCCGGTAATTTGTTTGACCGGCTGACTATCGGAGAAGTGGTGGATTTTTTGGATTTCAAAATCTGGTCCTATATATTCAATCTGGCGGACAGCGCCATCGTCGTCAGCGGAATTTTGCTCTGTCTCATGCTCCTGCGGGAGGAAAAACCAGCGCCTCAGGCAAAGGAATAACAATGGAAGAAAATGGATTTATGGCCGGTCTGGAATATGACGTATGGCGGGATGTGGCCCTGGAAGCCGGGATGCGCCTGGACACGGCGCTGGCGGAGGGGACGGGGCTGAGCCGCAGTTTTATCCAAAATATGATCCAGGCCGCCAGAGTGCGGGTGAACGGGCGGGAGCAAAAAGCCAATTACCGCCTGAAGCCCGGAGACCGGGCGGCAGTGCGCGTGCCCCCGCCTCCGCTCTCCGTCCTGACGCCGGAAAATATACCTCTGGATATAGTTTATGAGGACGGGGATCTGCTGGTGGTGAACAAACCGCGGGGCATGGTCACGCACCCGGCTCCGGGCGCCCGGACCGGAACGCTGGTACACGCCCTGCTCCATCACGGCCGGGAGCTTTCCTCCCTGAACGGCGCCGCGCGCCCCGGCATAGTTCACCGTATTGATAAAGACACGTCCGGCTTGCTCGTCGTGGCCAAAAACGACGCCGCTCATCGCGGGCTGGCCGCCCAGATCCAAGAACATAGTATGCGGCGCCGCTACCGGGCCGTGCTATGGGGACTGGCGCCGGAAGCGTCCGGCACGGTGGACGCTCCCATCAGCCGCTGCGCGCACGACAGGAAAAAAATGGCAGTACAGCCGGGCCGCGGACGGGCCGCGATAACGCATTACCTGGTTTTGCGCCGTTTTCCCGGCCGCGGCCCGCAAAAACCCGCCTGCACGGAAATCAGCGCCGGGCTGGAAACGGGCCGCACCCACCAGATAAGAGTGCATATGAACTATATAGGGCATCCGGTGCTGGGCGATCCTCTTTACGGCGGCCGCGCCCATCCTCTGGCCGCGCGGGGGCAAATGCTGCACGCGGAGACGCTCGGATTCCGCCACCCGCTCACCGGCGCGGAACTGGAGTTTCAGGCGCCGCTCCCGCCGGATCTCGCGGCGCTGCTCGCGTATTTTTCCGCGCCGGACGAGCGGGATGCTTTGAACGGAGCGCCGGAATGACGGGGAGGATTGATTCATTACACTTGAAAATTGTCTTGGAAAAAGCATTGAAAAAAACTTCGGCTGATGGTAAGATAATGCGGGGGCCTTTGCGGTCATGACAGCCGTGCGCCTGGAAATCATCAAGCGGGACGGCGCTTCCCGCGCCCGCCGCGGCAGACTGCGCACACCGCACGGCTTGGTGGAAACGCCTTGTTTTATGCCGGTCGGCACGCAGGCGACCGTGAAAGCCATGACCCCGGCCGAACTGCGGAGCGTGGGCGCGGAAATCATCCTCGCCAACACTTATCATTTGTATCTGCGGCCGGGAGCGGATCTGATCCGCCGAGCCGGCGGCCTGCATCGTTTCATGCATTGGGACGGCGCCGTCCTGACGGACAGCGGCGGGTATCAGGTGTTCAGCCTGGGGGCGCTCCGCCGGATCAGTGAGGAAGGCGTGGCTTTTCGCTCTCACTTGGACGGCGCGTCCGTATTTTTGCGTCCGGAAGACGCGGTGGCCGCGCAGCAGGCTCTGGGAGCGGACGTGATCATGGCTTTTGACGAATGTGTCCCCTACCCCAGCAGCCGCGAGTACACGGCGAATTCCGCCGCTCTGACGGCCCGCTGGCTGCGGCGTTGTATGCGAGCGGCGCCGGCGGCGGAAGAGCAGGCGCTGTTCGGCATCGTGCAGGGCGGCGTGTACGCGGATCTGCGCCGCGACTGCGCCCGGGATCTGGCAGGGCTTGATTTGCCCGGATATGGGATCGGCGGTCTCAGCGTGGGGGAACCCAAATCTTTGATGTATGAGATGCTGGAGGCGGTCGTGCCTGAATTGCCGGACCATAAGCCGCGCTATCTCATGGGAGTCGGTTCGCCGGATTCGCTGATACAGGGGGTTTTGCGCGGCGTGGACATGTTTGACTGCGTCCTGCCGACGAGGATCGCCCGTAACGGCACGGCCATGACGCGGACGGGGCGTCTGGTGATAAAAAACGCGCGTTACGCGGAAGATTTTCTGCCGCTGGACGAGACCTGCGCCTGCGAGACCTGCCGGCACTATTCCCGGGCCTATCTCCGCCATCTTTTCAAAGCGGGAGAGATATTAGGGGCGAGGCTGCTGACGCTGCATAATATCCATTTCCTGGAAACTATCATGCGGGAAATGCGCGAGGCGATAAGCAGCGATGGTTTAACGGAGTACGGGCGCCGGTTTCTCGACGTTTACGGTTATTCAGGCAATAAGGAGATGAGTTTTTGACGGCTGCCTGAGCGTAACATATAATTATAAGGGAGGAAAATTTTCATGGAAACATTAAATGCCGCAGCCAGCGCAGTTGACGCTCCCGCGGCGGCGGCGCCGGGTTTTGGCGGGCAAACCATAATTCTGGTCGTGCTGTTTATCGCGGTGTTCTATTTTATCGCGATTCGGCCGCAGAACAAACAAATGACGGAAAAACGCGCCATGCTGGGCAGTATCCGCCGGGAAGACACCATCGTCACCATAGGCGGCATCCACGGCATCGTGGTCAAAGTGGAGGAAGACGAGGATACGCTTTATGTGCGCGTGGCGCCGGGGGTGGAGATCGAGTTTCTGAAAGCGGCTATCCAAACCATCACTAATCGCGATTGGCGCGAGGAGTTTCCCCAGTTTCAGAAAAAGGGGCTTTTTGCGCCCAAGAAGTGACACGGAAGGAGTAGCGCCAGAATGAATCGCAGGAACGGAGTGAGGATCTTTATCACGGTCGCTCTGGTAGCGGCTATTGTTTATATTTCGATCCCCCGGCTCGCGAGCGAGGAAAGCGGCATACCGCTGGGCCTGGATTTGCGCGGCGGCGTGCATTTGGCCTTGCAGGCCGTCCCGAATGAGGGGAGCGAAGTCACCGATGAAAACCTGAACGACTCGCGAACGGTGATCGAACGCCGCATCAATGAGCTGGGCGTTTCGGAGCCGCATTTGGAAATCGACTACGCCAAAAATCGCCTGATCGTGGAAATCGCCGGCGTTGATAACCCGGACGACGCGGTGGAGATTTTGCGCACGACGGCTAAACTGACATTTCGCAACAGCGCCGGCGAGATCCTCATGGACGGCACCCACCTCACGCGGGCGGACGGGCGTGAGGATCGGGATTACGCGACGGGAGCGGTCATCGAGTTCGCGCTGGACAGCGAAGGAACACGGATTTTCGCTGATGTGACCAGTTCTATGGTCGGGCAGCAGCTGGGCGTTTATCTGGATGAGGATCTTTTGACCAACCCCACGGTGCAGGAGGCGATAACCGGCGGTTCGGGCCGCATTACCGGTTACGCTTCGCTGGAAGACGCGATGGAGCACGCTGTTTTGCTCCGATCCGGCGCGCTGCCGGTCAGTTTTGACATAGTGGAAAGACGGCAGGTGGGGGCGCTTCTGGGCAGCGATTCTCTGACCCGCAGTCTGCAGGCCTGCGCGGTGGCGGTCGGTCTCATTTTCATTTTTGTGATCGTCATCTACCGGCTGCCGGGTCTGGTCGCCTCTTTCTCCATCATCGTCTTTTCTCTCATCGTTCTCTGGCTGCTGAAGCTGATAGGCGCGGTCCTGACCTTGCCCGGGATCGCCGGGTTCGTACTCTCTATCGGCATGGCGGTCGATCTGAATATCATCATTTATGAACGCCTGAAAGAAGAACTGCGTATGGGCAAATCGCCGCGCTCGGCGGTGGACGCCGCTTTCAGCCGGGCTTTCATCACGGTGTTTGACTCGAATATCACCACGTTATTCGCGGCCGGCACGCTTTTCGTCCTCGGCACGTCGATGATAAAAGGATTCGCGCTGATACTGGCCATCGGTATCCTGACCAGTTTGTTCACGGCCGTCACTTTCTCCCGCATGGTCATGCGCTGGTGCGTGGGTCTCAATCCCCGCGTCAGCAAAATATGGTTCGGCGTCAAAGAGCGGCCCGCCGCGCAGCCCGTTCCGGCTGAACCGGCGCCGAAAAACAGCGGCCGGCGCAAGGGTAAAAACGAAACGGTCGCCGCGATCGAAGGCGAAACATATGAGGATGTCAAAGCCGCGCGGAAACACTATTTCAATATAGTTTCCCGGCGGAAAGCCTGGTATATCATCGCGGTCATTCTGACGGTCATCTCGATAGGGTCGCTGGCGACGCGCGGTCTGAATCTGGGCATCGATTTTACCGGCGGCACGATTTTGGACGTCACCTTCAATGGACCCGTTTCCCAGGAGGCGATATCCTCCGTTTTGGCTGATCAGGGTTTCGCGGGAACGGTGCAGCTCTCGGAAGGCGATACCGCGGCGCTCATCCGTCTGCCGGAATTGACGAACGACACGCGGGAAGAGTTTTTGACCGCTCTGGCCGGCGCCGGTGAATTTCTCAGCGAAAACGTGCAGGAAGACACGGTCGGCCCTTCTATCGGCGCCGAGCTCAGGAGTTCGGCTGTCCGGGCCCTCATTGTCTCCACGATACTCATGCTGCTCTACATCGCTTTCCGCTTCCGTCTCAACTACGCCATCGCCGGGATCCTGACCTTGCTGCAGGACGTTTTGATCGTGGCGGGAGTTTTCTCCCTGTTCCAGTGGCAGGTCGATTCTACCTTTATCGCGGCGGTGCTGACCGTTTTTGGTTATGATATCAACGATACGGTGGTCATTTATGACCGTATCCGGGAAAACGAGAAGAAACTGAAGCGGCGGGACAGCATCGAGGACATGTTTGACAAGTCGATATGGCAAACGATGGGCCGTTCCGTCAACACGACTCTGGCCATGATGATCGCTCT
>JAISEW010000216.1 GCA_031263945.1 Gracilibacteraceae bacterium
GCCATCTTGTTGACGCTGGCCGCCAGTTCGGCAAACGGTTCGTTTTCACGGGCGGAGACCCGCACGGTAAAATTTCCGCGGGCGATCTGGCTGAGGGCCTCCAGTGTTTCTTCCAATAATCCCCAGCGGGCGCTGTTTTGTTTTTTCCAAAAGTCGCTGTGCCTGAGCCAGAAGGACCCCAGCGCGGCCAGACCTATGAACGCCGCGAAGCCGAAGAAAGAGACGGTGAGATGCGCCAGCCAGGGAATCGGACGGCCCGCCTGCGGAAAAATCAAGGCATACCCCGCCAGCCCCGCCATCTGACAGCATAACAAAACAGCGACCATGGCGGATACGCCGAGCGCCGCGCGCACAGACACAGGCGGCTGCCAGCGCTTCATCCCGTCACCTCCAAGCGATAGCCCAAACCCCGCACGGTCGTGATCTTGAAGCCGGATCTTTCCGGGGGAAAACGCTCGCGCAGCCGCCCGATATGCACGTCCAGCGTGCGCTCATTGCCTTCAAAATCAAAGCCCCACACGTCCTCGATCAGCTGGTCGCGGGCAAAAGTCCGGCCCGGAGCGCCGCCTAATTTGAACAAAAGTTCGAATTCTTTCATCGGGATATCGCTGCGCGCGCCGCCGGTCATGACCGAGTAGCTGGTTTTATCCAAAACGAGAAAACCTATCCGCACCGTTTGCGCCGCCGCTATATGATAGCGTTTTAACAGCGCCTTCACCCGGATGACCAGCTCCATGCCCTCGAACGGCTTGGTGAGATAGTCGTCGGCCCCCAGCTCAAACCCTCTGACTTTATGGCCCAGTTCGCCTTTGGCGGTCAGCATCAGTATCGGCAGGTCCGCGTAGTAGCGGCGGGCGTGGCGGCAAAATTCGTAGCCGTCCATTTCCGGCATCATGAGGTCGAGGACGCACAGGTCCACTTTGGCTTCGCCGAGCTTTTGCAGCGCGTCGCGCCCGTTTTTCGCCTCGCGGACGGAAAAACCTTCTCCGGCGAGCAGCGCCCCCGCCAGTTCCCGGATATACGGGTCGTCATCAATAACGAGAATCGCCGCCATATGCTCACCCCTTCGCTAGGAAGCGCGCCCCTTGCTTCTTAACGGTATTATACCGCTAAAAACAGGAATTTTCAATGGCGGAATCCAAACATGGCGCATCCTTCCCGTCACCTCCCCTCCCGTCATTCCGGCTTTATGCCGGAATCCAAAAAATGGATCCCAGAATGACCACGGAAAAACACCAAACTGTACCTTTTGTGCTAAAGACTGTACCCCGCGGAAAATCAAGTCATGTTACAATAATACTGGATAGTTGTCTGGTAAATTCTAAATTCGAGGGAGGAAGTCGCCGTGAGAAAAAATATTTCAGCTATCGGACGCTGTATCGGGCGGCATTTGGGCGCCGCTCTGCTTCTGGCGCTTATCTGCGCTTTGCTGTTTGTTTTGCCGCCGCAAAGCCCGGTGGCGGAAGGCTCCGGGGGGACGGGAGTCGCGGGGGTTCTGACCTATGAAGTAACTGATGATACGGCCAAAACCGTCACCATCACCTTTTGCGATTATGGAGATCATGTGACTGACGCAACCGTAGCGAACGCCTTTAATGACCTCGCCGGCGACGGCTACATCGTCACGCGCATCGGGAAATACGCCTTTAACGGGAAACGCGCCTATGAGGGAGATAATTCGTCTAATTATGATCGCTCCAATTTAAACAGCATTACCCTTCCTGGCACAGTGACCGTCATTGAAGGCGCCAATATTCTTGTAGAGGTTCATGGAAGCGGTACCAGTTACACCGACACAGACGGCGGAGGCGCTTTCAGGGATTCACAGCTAAACAGCGTGACTTTCCCCAGGAATTTGCTCGAAATCGAAGCATATGCCTTTAGGAATTGCAAAGAACTGGAAGCCTGTCCTGATTCCGGCATTTCCGCTCTCGAAACCATCAGGCGCGGAGCTTTTTACGGGTGTTCCGAACTCTCTGCCATTGATCTCCCTCCCAGTCTGACGACCATCGAAGGAGTGGCCTTTGAGGGCTGTTCCAGCCTGAGCGGCGTCATTCTGCCGGATGGGCTGGAAACCCTTGAACGCTATGCTTTTGACGGTTGCGACAGCCTTACGTTCATCAACATACCGTCTGGCTGGGATAAAATACCAGCGATGGCTTTTGCCGGCTTGACAGGTCTTACGGACGTTTACATCCCGGACACTATAACCGCGATCGAACGGGACGCCTTCGCTAACTCCGGCCTGACAAGCATTACGATCCCCGCGTCTGTGGAAACGATGGGCACTTACGTTTTTGAGAACTGCAAGTCGCTTCAAAGCGTCACGTTTGCGCCCGATTCCGCGTTGATCGACATAGGGCAGTATACCTTCACCGGCTGCACGGCGCTTGAAAGTATTGTGATCCCCAAATCCGTACCCATGATACGCTCCAACGATTTCAACGGCTGCACAGCGCTCGCAAGCGTCACGTTTGAGCCCGGTTCCGAGTTGACCACCATTTATCAAAACGCGTTTGAAGGCTGCGCGGCGCTTACCGATTTTGTGATTCCCTCAACCGTGATATTGCTCAGCAATGTCGTATTTAAAGACTGCACGTCGCTTACTGGGATCACGATTCCGAAAGGAATACCCGGGCTGGGCACCTCAGTGTTTGAAGGCTGCACGGCGCTCGAAAGCGTTACGTTTGAGGAAGGATCCGCGCTCACCACCATCGGCGAGGGCGCGTTTAAAGGCTGCGCGAGCCTGGCGGAAATCAAACTCCCGGACAACGTCAAGTCCATCACAAAAGAAGACAACACCCGCATTGAGGGTCTAGGCATAAGCGCCTTTGAGGGGTGTGCGAGTCTCACGGCGATCAATATCCCGGACGGCGTGGACTTTATCCCCGCTTCCGTTTTTTCCGGCTGCTCAAGTTTATCCAATGTCGATATTTCTGAGAATTCTACCCTCTCCAAACTCGACGCCGACGTTTTTAAAAACTGTAACGCGCTGGAGAACATATTTCTGCCGCCGAGCGTTATCGGGATATATCCTGCCGCGTTCGCGAAGGATGCTTGGACTGAAAACAGCACAACATATGTTACCCTTCCGATCACCATTGAGGCTTTTTACGACTCCTACGCCCTCTGGTGGGCGAAGCAAAACGGCTATCCCTATTCCTATTCCGTCGCGCCCAGTTCCGGCACAATGCAGGCAAGCCCGCCGGATCTGATGTATAAATACATTCCTTATGAATTTATTGCCAAGACCCGCGTTCCGGACAACGAAGGACTGCGGTTCTGGCTGGAGGACGCGGACGGAGCCCCTCTAAGCCTTCCCGAGGGGATGTATCTGGTGGACGGCGTCTCTCCGCTCAGACCCGACGCTCCGGCGGGCGCGCTTCCCGGCATGATCTACGGCTCTCCGTTGGACTACGCGGCTTTTGCGGGTGGCGTGACTTTTACCATGAAAGCCCGGAATACCGGTGTTGACGAGGGAGGGTTCACCGCTTCCGCCGCCTTTACCATCACGCTCGCGGACACGCCGGATAATCAATATTTGGAAGATTATGTCAACGAGTATGATTTTACGGCTGATCCCGTACACGGCGGCGACGGGCATATCGGCGTGTATAACCCCGATACGGGCGAATATGAAATAATCGGTTATTACAACGCGATTGGCGATCTGATCATGCATATCGACGGCCCTTACGAATTGCTTGACAGTTTTTGGATAGACGGGATCAAGCAAACCCCGGTCACGCATTATATCGCCGAAGACGGCAGCACCCGCGTCACCATTTTGGCGCAGACCATCCGGGAGCTTAACGACGGCGAGCACACGGCGGCGGCCGCTTTCCGCCGGACGAGCGGCGACCCGGAAAACCCTGCAGATCTGGATTATGTATATGCGGCCTGGAATGATGAAAGCAATGATGAAGACGGCGTTCTAAACAACTTGGATGTGGTGGCGCAAAAATTCACCGTGATGCTTGCGGATCGTCCCGGCACGCCCGGCGGTGATAACGGCAATGACGGTAGTGGCGGCAACGGCGAACCCGGCGGCAATGACGGTACCGGTGGTAACGACGGGACCGGCGGCAATGACGGCACAGGTGGCAGCGGTGGTAACGGCGAGACCGGTGATAATGACGGCACAGGTGGTAACGACGGCAATGGCGGTAGTGATGGAAGCGGCGGTAACGACGGAACCGGCGGCAATGGAGGTAACGGCGGAACCGGCGGCAATGACGGAACCGGCGGCAACGGTGGGACAGGCGGAACAGGCGG
>JAISEW010000015.1 GCA_031263945.1 Gracilibacteraceae bacterium
GCTAAAACCGCGACGCCCAAAGCGGCGACGGTTGAAATCGTTCTGTGGGAAGGTTTCCGGAAAGGAAGGCTTGATACCACGCCGAGCGCGCCGAGCGCGAGAATGACCGGCAGCAGAAGGTCGGGCGGCAAAAATCCGGACAGGCTTCCCCCTTGTGAAAGCATCGCCAATCCCATCACCACAACCAGCACCGCGCCGACGCTCATCACTTTTTGCGTGAATTTTTTGCCAAGCGCCGAGACGGCAGAACCAAGACCGAGCATGAGCGGCACCGTTCCCAAGCTGAACAGGAACATGGAGAGCGCACCCGCAAGCGGATTCCCTGAAGCCAGCGCCACGATCTGCATGGACTGCAAGGGGCCGCAGGGCATTAACCCATTGAGCAGCCCGACAAATAACGGACTTTTGCTTCTCGCGGCCGAAGCGCCGACCTTGCGGCTGAAGATTTTGGGCATCCCCGGATTCAGCTTGCGCAACTGCGGGAACAGCCCCAGCATATTGATTCCCATGACGACCATAAACGCGCCGGCGATCAGCTTTAGGATCCCTTGCAGCATTGTTGGCAGCCCCGCGTCCGCACCGCCGCCGAAAATCAGGCCGGCAAACCCCAAGATGAAGCCGATGGCGGTATAAGAGGCCACGCGTCCGAGGTTGTACAGGAGCGTCGGCGTGAACGCGGCAAATCGGGTCGTTTTTGCGGCGAGCGCCTCGCCTCGCGGAATGCTTTGGGAGAGATTGATGCCGCCGCACATCGCAATGCAGTGGACAGAGGTGATCAGTCCGATGACGAACAGCATCCCATAGCCCATTTTGGCGTCGGCCAGCTGGCTCGGAACCAGCAGGTTTAAAATCCCGAATTGCTGCAACAGCACATACAGGGAAACGATAATGACCAAAATCGCGGCCACGCGGCTGATGTCCGCTTGCCGCCGCTCGTCTCCCGCGAGAACCCGATAATCCAATTTTTCAATGACAGCTACAATATTTTTCAAGGAAATAATGTCGGTATCGTAAGTCACGGCGGCTGTTCCCTCGCTGTAGCTCACTTCCGCTCTTTCCACGCCGGCGGTGCCCAGCAGTTTTCGCTCGATTTTATTTTGGCAGCTCGCGCAGGTCATCCCGTCGATGCGCAGACGCTTGGTCTTTACGCCTGGTTCCATAGGGCGGCGTCCTCCTTTCGGTTTATGGCTTTCAGTTTAGCTGAATGATTTGTAGAAGTTGTGGAGATGAAATACTTTCCGCAAAAATTTTCAATTTGGACCGTTCGGAGTTTCGCCATGCGGAAGGCAACAGCGCGGCGCACCTGAAAGCGTCTGCGGTCGGTTCGAGCGTGATCCTTCCCATGATTTATATGTACGAAAGCAACAGGGACAGGCATTTGTACTTTGCCGCCGATGAAGATGAAGCGTTGAAAAAAAAGGGGGATTTCTAATGATTGCGCCCAAAACCAAAACACGAATTTGTTTTCAATCAAAAAAGTCCTCCGGCCAGCCGCTGCTGCAATTCTTTCAGCCGCGCCTTGCGCCGGCGGAAATCAGGCAAAACATTTTCCACTATATTCCAAAAACGGCCGGAATGGTTCATCTCTAAAAGGTGCGCCAATTCGTGAACGACTACATAATCGACCATGTCGTCGTCCGCCATGATGAGACGCCAGGAATAATTGACGCTTCCTCGCGAAGAACAGCTTCCCCAGCGGGTTTTCGCGCCGCTTATTTTCACGGCGGCCGGCCTGACTCCCATACGCGCGCCAAATTCAGCGGTTTTGGGGGTGAGTACTCGCCGGGCGATTATGCGGTAGATCTGAACGCAGCACATCTTGATCTCCGCCGGCGTCAGACCGGGGGGAATATAAAAACGCTCGCCGTCAAACCCTGATTTATCGCCGGTTTTCGCGGCAAGCGGATATTCCCGCCCGCGGCAGAGTATGGAGTCGCCGTACCCAAGGGAAAAGGCCTCGCGTTTTTTGGCTAAATCTTTTGACTCCGCCAGTTTATCGATGAGCCATTTTTCTTTGGCCAAAACAAATCTGTCGATTTCCGCCTTGGGCATGCGCAGCGGCGCGCGGGCCTCCACTTGGCCGCCGCGGACCTGCAAGGCGAGCGTCCGGCGTTTTGAGCGAATGAGCGTGTAAGCGATCATTTTTCAGTCTAAAGCGCGCATCGCCGGAAAAAAAATCACGTCGCGGATAGAGGCGGCGTCAGTCAGCAGCATGACGAGGCGGTCAACGCCGACGCCCAGCCCGCCGGTCGGCGGCAGCCCGTATTCCAGCGCCCGGAGAAAATCCTCGTCCATCATATGCGCTTCCTCGTCTCCCCGCGCCCGTTCCGCCATCTGGGCCTCAAAACGCCGGCGCTGGTCGATGGGATCGTTCAGTTCCGAAAAACCGTTGGCTATCTCCCGGCCGCAGATGAAAAGCTCAAACCGGTCGGCGCGCTCCGGATCCTCCGCGCTGCGCCTGGCCAGAGGCGAGACCTCCACCGGATGCCCCGTGATAAAAGTGGGCTGGATCAGCTCCGCTTCGGCAAAAGCTTCAAAAAACTCGTTGATCACTTTTCCCCGGCCGGCGGCGGCAGGCACTTCCAGCCCCCGGGTCCGGGCCGCGGCCCGCGCGTCCTCGTCCGTCCGGATCTCGCTGAAGTCCGTCCCGGCATAGAGACGGACGGCCTCCTCCATCGGCAGACGCCGCCAGGGCGCCGCCAAAGAAACAGGCGTTCCCTGATAAACGATATCCTCCGTTCCCGCTGTCAGACGGGCGATACGCCGGATCATATCCTCGGTCAGATCCATCACGCCGCGGTAGTCGGCGTAGGCCATGTAAAGCTCCATCATCGTGAACTCCGGGTTATGCCGGATGGAAATGCCCTCGTTGCGAAAATTGCGCCCGATCTCAAAAATACGCTCCAGCCCGCCGACGACAAGGCGTTTCAGCGGCAGCTCCGGCGCGATACGCAAAAACATATCCATGTCCAAGGCGTTGTGATGCGTGACAAAAGGCCGCGCCGCCGCGCCGCCCGCGATTGATTGCAGGACGGGGGTCTCCACCTCCATGAATCCTTTTTCTTCCAAATAGCCGCGCATGGCGCGGATGATGGCGGCGCGCCGCAAAAACACCCGCCGCGAATCCTCGTTCGTGATCAGGTCGAGATAGCGCTGCCGGTAACGCAGATCGACGTTGGTCAGGCCGTGAAATTTTTCCGGCAAAGGGCGCAGGGATTTGGCCAGCATGACCGCCGTCTCCGCCCGCACGGATATTTCCCCTTTTTGCGTGCGAAAAACCGTGCCGCTCACCCCGATAATGTCGCCCACGTCAAAAGTTTTGAGCAGAGCGAAATTTTCCGCCCCCAGCGCGTCGATACGCGCGTAGATCTGGATCCGCCCCGCGCCGTCCTGTATGTGGGCAAAAACGTTCTTGCCCAGATCGCGTTTGGAAACGACGCGGCCGGCGACGGCCACGGCGGTGTTTTCCAGCGCGGCAAAACCGTCGCGGATCTCCGCTGTCAGATGGGTGCGCGCGTAACTGTCCGCGTAGGGCTCCGCGCCCCGCTCCCGCAGTTTGGCCAGTTTGTCCAGACGCACCTGCAGCACGTCGCCGGTGTAAGGCGCGGGCGCGCCGCCGTTTATCTCGTCCATATCCTGTTCCTAACTTATATCGACAATTTGGTATGAGAGAGCGCCGCCCGGCGTCATGACCTCGACCGCGCCGCCCTTGCTCTGGCCCAGCACCGCCTTGCCGACCGGTGATTCATTGGATATTTTGTTGGACATCGGGTCGGCCTCCGCCGAACCGACGATCATGTATGTTTCCTCGACCGAGTTTTCCATATCGCGCAGCAGCACCGTGCTGCCCAGCGTCACCACGTCGCTGTCGTCGTTGTCGTCTATGACTTTGGCGTTGCGCAGCATATCCTCCAGCATGATGATGCGCCCTTCGATGAAGGCCTGCTCGTTTTTCGCGTCCTCATACTCGGAGTTTTCGCTGATGTCGCCGAATTCTATCGCCTGCTTGAGACGGCCCGCCACCTCTTTGCGCCGCTGGGTTTTCAGGAGTTCGAGTTCCTCCTCCAGTTTTTGCAGCCCGGCGACGGTGAGGATCACTTCTTTTCCCGACATGTATGATCAGTCCTTTCCACATGGCGCGGAGCGCTGACCGCTCCGGCCGGATATTACGATTATAAGGAAACAGGGGCGCGTTGTCAATCAAAACCTTTTGCGGCTCTCCGCTCATTGACAACGGCGGCGGCCGCCTGTATAATTAACAACAGAAAATACCATGATCAGCGAGTGAAATTATGAGTGACGTATTGCGCTCGGAAACAGTCAGCGACCAGGTCTACCATATCCTGCGGCAAAAGATCATCAACGGCAGTCTCAAAGCCGGCGAACCGCTGGTGACCTCCCAGTTGGCGGAAACTTTGAACACCAGCCGCACTCCGCTGCGGGAAGCCCTCAAGCGTCTGGAAGAAGCGGGCTGGGTGGAGAGAAAAACCAACGGGGTCATGACTGTCAGTGACATGTCGGTCATGGAGCTGCGGGAAATATACTCGGTGCGGGCGGTGCTTGAAGGGCTGATGACCTATGAGGCGACGCCAATTATAACCGATGCGGAGCTGGACAAGATCGAGGAAAAACTCCAGCAGTATGACGCCATTCGCGAGTCTCAGGTGCTGGCTATCGTAACGATCGGGGAAGAGATCCACAGCCAGATCACCAAAGTAGCCGGCAATTCCACCTGCCAGCATTTGCTGGAACAGATCCTGCACAAATTGAACCGCTACCGCACATATTCGGTCTCAGTCAGCGGCAGATACAAACAGGTTTTGACTGAACATAAAGAGATCTTACGCTGTATGCGGGCCAGAGACGCCGAAGCCGCCGAAAAAGCCATGCGGAAACATTTGTTAAACGCCAGCGTCGCCGGTGAGCGCGGCATAAGGAAAAAATTATCCGACCCCGCCGAAAAAGCTTGACCTCGCTTGATAATATTGTTATAATTAAGAAACATCACTGGCAAGCCGTGAACAGGTGGGAGACTAACGCATCCATGAATGATGTCTTATAAGATATCCTCTTAGGCGAAATGGCGAGGTTCGCGTGAGTGTTCTTGCTTTCGTTATTTTTGTGTGCAAAAGACACCGCTAAAAAATATATAGTATTGGAAGGGTGACGCGAATGGTTTTTCCCGTCCGAATTGGAACTCGAGAACGCTGGAGTTTCGCCAGACTGCGCGAAGTGCTGGACATGCCGAATCTGATAGAGATACAGCAGAATTCTTACAATTGGTTTTTACGGGAAGGCCTGCGGGAAATGTTTCGCGACATATCGCCGATCAAGGATTTCACCGGGAATCTGGTGCTGGACTTCCTTGATTATGGCATAGGCGAACCGAAATACGGCGTCGAGGAATGTAAAGAACGCGACGTGACTTACGCGGCGCCGCTCAAAGGCAAGGTCCGCCTGATCAATAAAGAGACGGGCGAAGTGAAGGAACAGGAAGTGTTCATGGGTGATTTTCCGCTGATGACGGCGAAAGGCACCTTTATCATCAACGGCGCGGAACGCGTCATAGTCAGCCAGTTGGTGCGCTCACCCGGCGTGTATTATTCCGAGACCCTCGACCCGAGCGGCAAGAAATTATACGGCGCCACCATCATCCCCAACCGCGGGGCCTGGCTCGAATTTGAAAGCGACGTCAACGACATCGTTTATGTCCGCGTCGACCGCACGCGCAAACTGCCGATGACCGTACTCGTGCGCGCGCTGGGCTACGGTTCGGACGATTCTATTCTCAAACTGTTCGGCGAAAACGCCAACCTCCTCGTCACTTTGGAAAAAGACAGCGCCTCCAGCAAGGACGAAGGTCTGGTGGAAATATATAAACGCCTGCGGCCGGGCGAGCCGCCTACGGTCGACAGCGCTCAGTCGCTGCTGCAGGCTCTGTTTTTCGACTCGCGCCGTTACGACCTGGCCAAAGTCGGCCGGTACAAGCTGAATAAAAAACTGGGGCTTGATCTGCCGGAAACCAAGCGCACGCTGACAAAAGAAGATATAATCGCCGCGATCGCCCGTCTGCTGGAAATCATCGCTACCGAGGGGCAGACTGACGATATCGACCATCTGGGCAACCGCCGTCTGCGTTCGGTGGGCGAACTGCTGCAAAACCAGTTCCGGATCGGTCTCTCCCGCATGGAGCGCGTGATCCGCGAGAGGATGACCATCCAGGACGCCGAGGGGATCACCCCGCAGATGCTCATAAATATCCGCCCCGTCGTGGCCGCCATCAAGGAATTCTTTGGCAGCAGCCAGCTATCCCAATTTATGGATCAAACCAATCCGCTGGCTGAATTGACTCATAAACGTCGTCTCAGCGCTCTGGGGCCCGGCGGTCTCAGCCGGGAGCGCGCCGGATTTGAGGTGCGCGACGTGCATCACTCCCATTACGGACGCATGTGTCCGATCGAAACGCCTGAGGGTCCGAACATCGGTCTCATCGGCTCCCTCAGCACTTACGGCCGCATCAACCCGTTCGGTTTCATCGAAGCCCCGTACCGCCGCGTGGAAGACGGGCGGGTGACTGACAATATCGACTATCTGACGGCCGACGAGGAGGAAAAATTTACCATTGCGCAGGCCAACGCCCTGACCGGTGAGAACGGCGTGTTTTTATCCGAAAAAGTGGAATGCCGCCGCGGCGAGCATTTTGTCCTCGTGCCGCCTAATTCCATCCAATATATGGATGTGTCGCCGAAACAAATGGTTTCTATCGCCACGGCCCTCATCCCTTTTCTCGAGCATGACGACGCCAACCGCGCGCTCATGGGCTCCAACATGCAGCGTCAGGCCGTGCCGCTCCTGCGCAACGTGGCTCCTTATATCGGCACGGGCATGGAATACAAGGCGGCGGTGGACTCAGGCGTCTGCGTACTGGCGACCGACGCCGGCGCCGTGGAAAAAGTGACGTCCTGCGGCGTACTCGTCCGCGAGGACGCCGGCAATTTGAAAAATTACGAACTGCTGAAATACAAGCGCAGCAATCAGGGGACCTGCATCAATCAGCGCCCGATCGTGGCAAAAGGCCAGCGGCTGCGCAAAGGCGACGTTATCGCCGACGGCCCTTCCACCGACCATGGGGAGCTGTCGCTCGGGCAAAACGTCCTGGTGGCTTTTATGCCCTGGGAGGGCTACAATTACGAGGACGCCATTCTCATCAGCGAAAACCTCGTTAAAGACGATTATTTCACTTCCATCCATATCGAGGAATACGAGGCGGACGCCAGAGACACAAAACTCGGCCCGGAGGAGATCACGCGCGACATCCCCAACGTCGGGGAAGAAGTGCTGCGCGACCTGGACGAGCGGGGGATCATTCGCATCGGCGCCGAAGTGCGCCCCGGCGACATTTTGGTCGGCAAAGTCACGCCCAAGGGCGAAACGGAACTGACGGCGGAAGAACGCCTGCTCCGGGCGATTTTCGGCGAAAAAGCCCGCGAGGTGCGCGACACTTCTTTGCGCGTCCCGCACGGCGAGGCCGGCAAGATCGTCGACGTGAAGGTTTTCAAAAGAGAGAATAACGACGAGCTCGGACCGGGCGTGAACCAGCTCGTGCGCGTTTACATCGCCCAAAAACGGAAGATTTCCGTCGGGGATAAGATGGCCGGCCGCCACGGCAATAAAGGCGTTATTTCGCGCATTATGAGCCAGGAAGACATGCCTTTCATGCCGGACGGCACGCCGATCGAAATCGTGCTGAACCCGCTCGGCGTCCCCTCGCGCATGAATATCGGCCAGGTGCTGGAAACCCATTTGGGCTGGGCCGCCAAAACTTTGGGCCGCCATATCGCGACCCCCGTCTTTGACGGCGCTCAGGAAAGCGACGTGGTGGATACGCTGCGCGAGGCCGGTCTGAAGGAGACCGGCAAATCCGTCCTGTACGACGGCCGCACGGGAGAGCCGTTCGACAACGAGATCACCGTCGGCTATATGTACATGCTGAAATTGCATCATTTGGTTGACGACAAGATCCACGCCCGCTCCACCGGCCCCTACTCGCTCGTGACCCAGCAGCCGCTCGGCGGCAAAGCCCAGTTTGGCGGCCAGCGTTTCGGCGAAATGGAAGTATGGGCCCTGGAAGCTTATGGCGCCGCTTTTACGCTGCAGGAGATCCTGACCGTAAAATCCGACGATATTGTGGGCCGCGTCAAAACATATGAAGCCGTGGTGAAAGGGGAGAATATTCCGGAACCGGGCGTGCCGGAATCGTTCAAGGTGCTGATCAAAGAATTGCAGAGTCTCTGTCTGGATGTTTCCGTTCTGGCCGACGACGAAAACGTCGATATCGCGGAACTGGAAAACGACAGCGCGGATTTTTCCGGCGAGGAGACGGAAAACGAAGGCCGGCGCCGGCGTCCCTTCTTCTTGGAAAGCGATGATTTTGACGACGATGACGACGACGACGGTTTGCTTGACCAGACCGATTGGTCGGAAGAAGAATTAGCGGAAAACGGGTATGAAAGCGTCCCGGACGAAAACGCCGGCGAAGAAGAAGATGAAGGCGGCGGCGGCGAATACGCGGATGAGGATGAAACCGGCGGCGATGACGACGAAGATGAAAGCGGCGACGATGATAATGATGAATTTTTACCCAAATCCATCCTCATGACTGACGAACTTCTGGTCGAGGACGAACTGACCGATGAGCTGGAAGAAGACTTGGCCGGTTTTACGGACGATCTCTTAACGGACAGCGACGATTTTTATGAAAAATAATCCGCGCCCATGACGGAAAGGAGCGCTTAAATGCTGGATGTAAACAATTTTGACCGGATGCGCATAGGTCTGGCGTCGCCGGATATGATCAGGCAATGGTCTTTCGGGGAGGTCAAAAAACCGGAAACCATCAATTACCGCACCTTAAAACCGGAGCGGGACGGCCTTTTTTGTGAGAAGATCTTCGGGCCGACGCGGGATTGGGAATGCCACTGCGGCAAGTATAAACGCGTGCGCTATAAGGGCATCGTCTGCGACCGTTGCGGCGTGGAAGTGACGCGGGCCAAAGTGCGGCGCGAGCGGATGGGGCATATTGAACTGGCTACCCCTGTTTCCCATATATGGTATTTTAAGGGAATTCCCAGCCGCATGGGCCTTTTGCTGGATATGTCGCCGCGCAACCTGGAAAAAGTGCTGTATTTTGTTTCCTATGTCGTAGTGGAGTCCGGCAGCACGAACCTGAGCAAAAAACAGCTGCTCTCGGAAACGGAATACCGCGAAGCGCGCGAGGAATACGGCGACACCTTCAAAGCGGGCATGGGCGCGGAAGCCGTGAAAAAACTGCTGGAGGAAATCGATCTCGACGAATTGAATCAGGAGTTGCGGCGGGAACTGCATGAAACCTCCGGTCAGCGCAAGATCCGCGCCATCCGCCGCCTGGAAGTCGTGGAGGCTTTTAAAAAATCCGGCAACCGTCCGGAATGGATGATCATGAACGTCGTCCCCGTCATCCCGCCGGAACTCCGGCCGATGGTGCAATTAGACGGCGGCCGCTTCGCCACCTCTGATCTGAACGATCTCTACCGGCGGGTGATAAACCGCAACAACCGCCTGAAAAAACTGCTTGATCTCGGCGCGCCGGACATCATCGTCCGCAATGAAAAAAGGATGCTGCAGGAAGCGGTGGACGCTCTCATCGACAACGGCCGGCGCGGACGGCCCGTCACCGGTCCCGGCAACCGGCCGCTCAAATCCCTGAGCGACATGCTGAAAGGCAAGCAAGGCCGTTTCCGCCAGAATCTGCTCGGCAAGCGCGTGGACTACTCCGGCCGTTCCGTCATCGTGGTCGGCCCGGCTCTGCGCCTGCACCAGTGCGGGCTGCCCAAGGAAATGGCCTTGGAACTCTTTAAGCCTTTTGTCATGAAAAACCTCGTCAACGACGGGCAAGCCCACAATATCAAAAGCGCCAAGCGCATGGTCGAGCGCGTGCGGCCCGAAGTCTGGGATGTATTGGAAAAAGTTATTTCCGAACACCCCGTCCTGCTCAACAGGGCTCCCACTTTGCACCGGCTGGGCATCCAGGCTTTTGAGCCGGTGCTGGTCGAAGGCCGCGCCCTGCAGATCCATCCCCTGGTCTGCACCGCTTATAACGCCGATTTTGACGGCGACCAGATGGCCGTGCACGTGCCGCTTTCCTCGGAAGCTCAGGCCGAAGCGAGACTGCTCATGCTTTCCGCCCATAATATCCTGAACCCGAAAGACGGCCGCCCGGTGGCTTCCCCGACGAAAGACATGGTCCTCGGCTGTTATTACCTGACGCTGGAAAAAAAGAGCCCGGAAGGCGGCCCGAAAGTGCTGGGGGAAGGCAAGGCTTTCCGCGACCCGGATGAAGCCATGCAGGCCTATTACTCGCAGGCGGTGCATTTGCAGGTCCTCATCAAGGTGCGCCTGAACGGCGAGACGGTCGAAACCACGGTGGGCCGGCTTATTTTCAATGAGATCGTGCCGCCGGAAATCGGTTTTATCAATAAAAAAATGGACAAAAAGAGTCTGGATAAGCTGGTGGCGCAGACTTACCGTCTTTGCGGCTATGAAAAAACCGGCATATTGCTGGACGGCATCAAGACCCTCGGATACCGTTTTTCCACGCAGGCCGGCGTCACCGTCGGCATCGACGATATCAAAGTGCCCGCCGCCAAAAGAAATATCCTGCGGGAAGCGGACGCGGTCGTGGCCAAACTGGAGCAGCAATACCGCCGCGGCCTGATCACGGACGAGGAGCGCAAAAATCTCGTCATCGAGACTTGGACCAAAGCCAATGAAGAAGTGACGCGCGCCCTGATGGAATCGCTCGACCAGTTCAATCCCGTATTCATGATGGCCGACTCCGGCGCCCGCGGCAATATCCAGCAGCTGCGGCAATTGGCCGGTATGCGCGGCTTGATGGCCGATCCCTCCGGCCGCACGATCGAACTGCCGATCAAGGCCAATTTCCGCGAAGGGCTCACCGTGCTGGAATACTTCATCTCCTCGCACGGAGCGCGCAAAGGATTGGCGGACACGGCGCTGCGCACCGCGGACTCCGGTTATCTCACCCGCCGGCTCGTCGACGTCTCGCAGGAAGTGATCGTGCGCGAAGACGACTGCGGCACGAGCGAAGGCACGACCGTCGAGGATATCAAAGAGGGCGGCGAGTTGATCGAAAAACTGAGCGAGCGTCTGGTGGGCCGATTCCCGCTGCGGCGGATCCTGCACCCGGAGACCGGCGAAATACTGGCTGATCCCGACTACGAGATAGACGAGGAAAGCGCCGAACTCATAGCCGAGTTTTACGATCAGGCGGAGATCCGTTCCGTACTCACCTGCCAAACCAGATACGGTATTTGCAAAAAATGCTACGGCCGCAACCTGGCGACCGGCCGGCTGGTGGAAACAGGCGAGGCCGTCGGCATCATCGCGGCGCAGTCTATCGGCGAACCCGGCACCCAGCTCACGATGCGCACTTTCCACACCGGCGGCGTGGCCGGCGACGATATAACCCAGGGTTTGCCCCGCGTGGAAGAGTTGTTCGAGGCGCGCAAGCCCAAGGGTCAGGCTTTGATCTCGGAAGTCGGCGGCGTCGTCGAGCTCAAAGAGATGAAAGGCCGGCGCGAAGCGGATATAGTGGAGCCGGACGGCGCCCGCGTGACTTACGCTATCCCTTTCGGTTCCCGCGTCAAAGTGACCAGCGGACAAACCATCGAGCCGGGCGACGAATTGACGGAGGGCAGCATCAATCCGCATGATCTGCTGAAAATCAAGGGTCAGCGCGGCGTCCAGAGTTATCTGCTCGGCGAGGTGCAGCGCGTATACCGCCTGCAGGGCGTGGACATCAACGACAAGCACATCGAGGTGATGGTGCGCCAAATGCTGCGCAAGATCAAAGTGGAAGAAGCCGGAGATACTTCTTTGCTCCCCGGCGGTCTCATTGATATATTTGATTTTGAGGATGAAAACGCCCGCGTCTTGGAGGCGGGCGGCGAACCGGCCACAGCCAAACCGACTCTGCTCGGCATAACCAAGGCCTCGCTCGCGACGGATTCTTTCCTGTCCGCCGCTTCTTTCCAGGAGACCACCCGCGTTTTGACGGACGCCGCCATCAAAGGCAAAATCGATCTCCTGATCGGTTTGAAAGAAAACGTCATCATCGGCAAACTCATTCCCGCCGGCACCGGCTTGGCCCGCTACCGCAATCTGCGGGTGAACAGCGCTTATGACGAGGCCAGAGAGCGCGGACGCTATGACGACGACGGCGGCGATTACGCCGATTCTTATGACGAGGATTACGCCGATTATGACGACGATTACGCGGAACCCGCGTATGAACCGGCGGCGGAGACGGAACCAGAGACGGAGCCGGAGCCGGTAAGCGCCGAGCAGGCCGAACCGGAAAGCGCTGATTAGGTCGAACCGGCGGACGGCGAATCTGAGTAAGCTTTAAACCGCCAGAGCCGCTCCCGGTCCGCCGGCGCGGCGTAAGCGACGCCGATGCGCGGCGTCGCCTGATATAAAGGCCGGAAACCGTCGTCCTCCAGCCAAAGCCGCTTTGACACGGTGAGATCTTCCCCGTTGAAACCGCGGTCTATATTCAGCGCCCTGGTCAGTTTACCGGGGCCGTCCCACATCCCGGCACCGCGGATCAACACCGCTTCCGGGAATTCCTCCGGCCCCGTCACCAGATTGAGCAGCCAGTGGATGCCGTAACAGAGGTACACGTAGGCAAAACCGCCCCGCCGGTACATGATTTTTGTCCGCTCCGTTTTTCCGAAACGGGCGTGGCAGGCGCTGTCAGTCTCGCCGCAATAGGCTTCCGTCTCGGTGATCCGCAGACGCGCCGCCGCGCCCTCCCGTTCCCGGCAGAGTATTTTCCCTAAAAACCAAGGAGCCAGCTCCGCGGCGCCGGCGCTGTAGTCGCCGGCGCCCAGTCGTCTCACCCCGGTTCCCAATCGTAGCCGTTCCAGGCGTAGCTGCCCGCCGGAATAACCGGGGACAGCTCCGCGCCGGCGTCAATTATCAATATCCCTTTTTCCTCCGGTTGTTCCGGATCGGGCTCCGCGCCCACTATCCACTGCCCTCCGGCAGCCGGTGTAAACGTGACCGCGGCGTCCGGCCCGATTTCGACTTTACCGCCGCCGGCCACCACTATCTTTCCGCCGCCGCCTGTCAGGCTCATGTCGCCCATCAGCAAACTGCCATAGACCCATAATATGGAATCATTTGACATTTTGGTGTCCGTATCCAGAGTAAACACATAGGCGGGGGCGCCTTCCGGCGCTTTATTGACGCCGACTGTTCCGTTTATGGCATAAAAGTCTTCGCCCACAGTCAACGTACCGCTCTCGACGGAGAGAGGGCCAAACGCCTCCGGATCGGACTCCGAACTCACCAGGATCTTGTCTCCCATATGCAGCCTGCTGCCTGCGGCGCAGATAAAACTCACATCGCCGGTCCACATATCCCAGCCGTCGCTTGAGCCGTCGTCTTCACCGCTGCGCAAAACGCCGCCGCTGCCGACCGTCAAAGCGGTATCCCCGCCAACATGACGCAAAACCGTTAGTTCCCCGTCCACCGTGACAGGGGCGGCGATCTCAGCGCCGTACCCGGCCGGCAGCGTGAGACTGCCCCTGATATTCAGGCCGGCGTTTGCTCCCACCACCAGATCTTTTTCCAGCGCGAATTCGCCGCTAATGACCGTCATGCCGCCGGCCCCGCCGCTGGCAAAAATATACTTATCATGCTCCAAAGTGAGCGTCGAGGTGGCGGACAGCTGAATGCGCGCCCCGTCGCCAACCAGATTGACGCCGCCGCTCTGCATGCGGCTTCCGGCCTGCAGGCGGACTTTGACATCGGGATCTCCCCACAGGTCACCTTCGCCGGGATTTTCATCCTGGAGACTGCCGCCGTTTTCCACTTCTATCACGCCGCTGCCATTCATGGGGGCGCTTGTTCTGATTTCGCCCTGCACCAGCAATCGCGCGGCGCCGCCGCTCAGGTTCATGACAGTCCCATCCTCGACAATCAGTGTCGCGCCCTTCTGAACGGTCAGGTCGCCGGAGATATCGACGCTCATCCCGCCGGGAAAGAGAATGCTTGCCACAATAGCGGCGCCGGTTATATTGATCCCGGTTATATCGCCGCCCGGTGTCACGGTAAAGTCCGCCCCCGCGCCGCTAAATCCGGAAAAGATCTCATCCGCGTCCGGACCGATAAAGCTCCAAGCCGTGCCGTTCCAAAAATAAACGGCTTCGGGATCAAGACTGAAACCGCCTATATTCGCGGCGGCGCCCAGGGCGGCGACCCGGGCGTTTTTATCCGGCTGAACGGCGCCCGTCACGGCCCTCCCCTCCGCCACGCTCAGTTTGCCGAACGAGGCTATGGTCAGCGGTTCTCCCGTATAAACGGATATATCGTCCTGCGCCGTGGCCGCGCCGGTCAGCCTGGGGCCGGCGGCGCTCAGTTCCAGCACGGCGCCCCGCTCCAAAGCGATGAGCGCGGGATCCGGCGCCGGTTCATCGGCCGCCGGATCTAACAATTCGCCCACATAAGTCCGCTGGCCCTGCGCGGCCTGACAGCCGGCTTTCAGTGTGATCGAAGCGTCCGCGCCATCCAGCCATTGCCAATAATCATTAGCCGCGCTGATGCGCTTATCGTACAAGGCGCCGCCGGCTTCGACCGTCAGGCGCCCCGCGAGCGGGGTTCCGGCCGCTATGCTTAATGTCCCGCCCGCCGTCACTCTTGTCGGAGCGGCCAGCCTCGCCGCTGCGGACGCCAAGCGCAAATGACCGCTTATTGTCACGTCGCTGGCGCTTTCGGCCTGAAAAGCGCCGTTGATCGTCAAGTCGCCGGCGACGAGAGCGACGCCAAACGCCGTCAACTCGGCGCCCGCCGCGACAGTCCCTCCGCTCAAATTCAGATTGCCGCGGGAAATCAGCGTTCCCGCCAGCGACAGCGTCTCTGTCACAGTCAAACCGCCCGCGGTTTCAACCTGCATCGCGCCGCCGACGGTGAGATTCCGGGCCGTGAGCACGCCGCTGCCTCCCGCCTGACCCGCGGCGGGCACGGTGAGCGTATCCTGCACGTTCACTATACCATTATTTACCAAAACGCCGGATATGCTCATATCACCGCTCACATTCAGCGCGGCCGTCGAGTTAACGTTTACCTGACCGCTGATTTCCAGCTCGTTGGCCGTGACGGTTCCTCCGGACGCTATATTCAATCGACCGGCGGGATATATTTGCAATCCGCCCTGAAAAACTATGTTACCGCCGCTGACGTTTATCACGCCGTCCGCCGCCGCCACTACCGGTTTTTCAAATACTATGCTGACGGCGGAGTTAGTCGCGGTCAGGCTGCCATTGTAAAGAGTCAAAGGCGAATCGACCACCACAGTCGTTACACCGCCGCCGGATTGAGCTTCCGGGATTTGCGCCGGGCTGGAAACGATGACGGTCTGCTGGTTGGTGTACCTGACCCGGAGGACGCTGCCGCCTAACCCGCCGGCGCCGGTCGTTCTGATCTCCACCCAATGCGTGTTTTCCAGCGATTCCCCGAAGGTCAGCACATAACTGATGTTGCTATTTCTTTCCGTATTGACGCCGCTGATGCCGGTGATCTCCAGCGGCGCGGTTGGGGCGTCCGGACCGGTGAAAGCCTCGACTTCACCCAATTTCATCCCGGCGCGCGCCGCGCTTAAAGTCAGGACCGCGGATCTGGATCCGGTAAATTCAATGTTTCGCAAAACAACGGAGCCGCCACCGCCTCCGGAACCGCCGCCGCCTCCACCGCCTGAACCGCCGCCCGTAATGCCGGGAACGGGGACAGCGGCGCCGTTAGGGGCGGTTCCGCTCCCGCCCAAGGAAACGAGTACGGAATTCAGTATTTCCTCTGAAACCGCGGACGCGCCGCCCAGCCCCATTACGGTCAGCAGTTCTCTTATACCGGTCATATTGCTTCTGATGAAAGATTCGGTTTCCGCGTATACCGCCGCGTTATCGGAGAGGATCAAAGGCGCTCCGGCGATATAAGCGGAAGACGTCAGCGCGTCTACGAGGTGATTGTTGGCCCCGCTGGCAACAAACACGCCCCGGCTGTAATTAAAGCTGCCGGCAAAAAAGCGCAAAACAGACAGATTGGTGGCGTAACGATCGCCGCCTCCCAATCGCACCGGTTCGGGCAGCGAGGCAAAAACCGCGTCGCTCACCACGCCGTGTCCGCCGATGACATAGGCGCCGCCGACCCCATGCGCGGCGATGAAGGAACGCGCCGACGCCGGCAGAGCGTCCCGGCCGGTCAGCAGCACCGGCCACCCGTTTGCCGCGGCTAAAGAGGCTATGGATAAAGCGTCCGCGTTGCCGTAGGCCGTCGTCACCACCACCGTCTTCACTTCGGTTCGCCGGGCTATTTCCTCCGCGATATTCGCCGCGGTAGCGAAGCGATCCGCCCCGCCGAGAGCGACGGTCCTCATCCCCAGCCCCCGCACGGCGTCAACCACCGGCTGGCTGATGACGCCGGAACCGCCGGCCAGATACACGTTTTTCACGCCGAGACGGCGCAGTTCGGCGGCGGTGGCTTCGGACAGCCTGGAGTTTTCGGTTATGAGAATAGGCGCCCCAAGCACTTTCGCCAGCGGCGCGACAGTCAGCGCGTCCACTAAATTGGCGTCGGCCCCCGACGCCAACACCGCGTTCTCCGCGCTCTCCCATCCCGCCTGCGCTATCCGGGCCGCCGTCTGGTAACGGTCGGCGCCGGCCAGGCGCTCAACCGAAATATGCGCCGCCGCCACAGGCGCCGCCGCCAGTATCATCATTACCATAAAAAGGAAAACGACGCCCGGCGCCGTCCGCCCCAGTCTCTTGATCATTCGCTCCTCCTTCAATTTGGTTATTCTCTGCCCACCAATTCATATCAAATTATTAACATCAATGTATTATATCACATGTGCTGTAAATTTCAAATTAAAAAAACCTTCAGAAAAACACAGAGCGATCATGTTTGGGTTTGGGTTTGGGTTTGGGTTTGGGTTTGGGTTTGCACAGGCTTTGCGCTAGTTCTGCAGTCCAAATAATGGTAAAACGCCGCATGCCCTTTGATTTCAATGCTCCCGAGTTTGCCACTTGAGGCAGCCGCATAATCCATTTTAGTTGGTACACGCCCTACGAAAAATTATTGAAAAACAGCCATTTCGGCTGTTTTTTTGCTTGACAGACCGAACACAATATGGTATGATAAAATAGTAGCCATATCCCCATATAAGGAGGAAATAACACCTTGTTTATCGACGTTTTCAAAAACAACGGCAAGGACTATCTCCGCCTCGCCGAGTCTCTGAGGGTGCTGAACGAAAAAGGCGCTAAAGTAGCCCGAAAAACCGTGGTAAAGAACATCGGGCCCCTGGAGAAGTTCGACGACGGGCAGCCGGAATACCTGGAGCGGCTGCGAAGATCATTCAAGGCGGGCATCCCGCTGATATTAGAGCTCCAGCCCTACTGCACAAAGGCCCAGCCCAGGGAAAAGTACACCTTCACCTTCGAGGAGGGCAGCCCGGAGTGCTTCGGCAACGCCAAGCTGTTCTCCCACGTCCTCCTTGAGCGCATACTTGAAGAGCTCGGGCTGAGGGATTTTTTCGGCTCCTACAAAGGCTTCACCAAAATCCAGTTCGACCTCTACGGGCACGCCAAGCTG